>JAYTAP010000081.1:0-17528 GCA_043737475.1 Sphingomonas sp. | reverse complement strand
ACGGTTGCGCACGCTCAGGCCAGTGCAGTCGCCACGGCGATCGATGCAGGCACGATCGGAGAGCAGGCCGACGGGTATCTGGGGATGCGCGGTTCGGTTTCTGCCGGACTTACAGCCCAGGTCGAGGCCATCAATATCAAGCGACGTGCCGGCTACACCCAACTCGCCGAACAGCGCGGCGTCACCGTAAAAGATGTGGCGGCAGCCGTCGGTTGCCAGACGCTGGCCAACCGCGTTGGGCCGGGCGAGGCCTATCAGCTACGCGATGGCGTCTGGCGCGTCCGCAATGGCAACGCGCCGATCGACCTGCCGGATTATTGCGCCAACTAAACGCGCAATTGCCGCACCGCACAACGGTTGACTTGGTGGAGCCACTTTTCTAAGTGGCTGGCCAAGCCGCCGATACCTTTTGGTACGGGCGGCCTTTCTTTATCTGCATGTGAAGGCACGCTGGCTTGGCCGACGACCGCAAAAACGGAAAAGATGCGCTTGACGCCCGGATAGCGGCTGCAAAAGCAGCATCTGCGCGCCCGTCGACGGCCGATGCACAGGCCGAAGGTCGTGGCTGGGCAGTCGGGATCGAGTTCATCGGTGCGGTGCTCGTTTCTGCGTTCATCGGCTGGCTGATCGATCGTTTCGCGGGTACGGCGCCGTGGGCGATGATTGTCATGTTGCTGCTCGGGTTTGCTGCAGGAACACGCCGCGCCATGCAGACGTCGAAGCAATTCGACGCAGACCCGAAAAGCTAAGAGAGACGCGATGGCCAACCCGATGGATCAGTTTGCGATCAAGACGATCGCGCCGTGGGAGCCGGTGCCGGGTCTTGATGCCTCTTTCACGAACTCGTCGCTGTGGATGCTTGTCGCGCTCGTTGCCGTTGCGGCATTCCTGTTTATCGGCACGGCGAAACCGCAGCTTGTGCCAAACCGCGCACAGGCTGCGGTGGAGTATCTCTACGATTTTGTCCGAAAAATGCTCGACGAAAATGTCGGCCCCGAAGGCAAGCGGTTCGTGCCGCTCATTTTCTCGGTTTTCATCTTTGTCCTGGCTTGCAACCTGCTTGGTCTCGTGCCGTGGGTCGGCGCGTTTACACCAACAAGCCATATCGCGGTCACGATTGGCCTCGCGGTGCTCGTTTTTGCGCTGGTTTGCGTGGTTGGTTTTGCCAAGCACGGACTGCATTTTTTCAGCCTATTCTGGCCGAAGGACACCTTCTTCCCGCTCGCCGTATTCGTTGCAGCCATCGAGTTTCTCAGCTTTTTAAGTCGGCCCTTCACACTGGCGATTCGGCTTTTTGCGAACATGACGGCGGGGCACGTTCTGCTGAAAGTTTTTGGCACTTTCGTTGTGACGCTCGGGTCGTTCGGTGCCTTGCCTTATGTGTTTGGCTTGCTCCCGCTTGCCGTGACAGTCGCCTTATCGGCACTTGAAGTGCTGATCGCAGTTGTTCAGGCCTATGTTTTCGCTCTCCTCGCATCGATCTACCTGAACGATGCGGTCAATCTCCACTAATCTCAACGAAGGAATACGACCATGGAACTTGAAGCAGCACGGGTTATCGGTGCAGGTCTTGCGGCAATCGGCGCCGGTCTCGCCGCCATCGGCGTTGGGTCGATTTTCGGCCAGTATCTGAACGGTGCCCTGCGGAATCCCGAAGCCGACGCAAAAATGGGTGGCCGGTTGATTTTCGGCTTCGCCGTGACCGAGGCACTCGGCCTGATCGCCGCCGTTGTCGCGTTGGCGCTTGCGTTTTCGTAAGCCACGATGCCCCAATTTGACCTTGCCAACTTCGCGCCCCAGCTTGTCTGGCTGACGATATTTTTTGCGATCCTGTATTTCGGGATCGTGCGGCTGACACTGCCCAAGCTCGCAAGAACAATGGATGCGCGCGAAGGGCAGGTCATTGCCGATCTTTCGACGGCAGAAACGGCGAAGGGCGAAGCGGATCAGATGGCTGCAACATACGCGGCCAGTATCGATGACGCCCATGCAGCGGCCCGCGCAGCGATAGCGGGTGCAAAAAGCAAAGCCGCGGCAAGCGTCGAGAAAGCCGTGTCGGCCGCAAACGCCGTAATTGCGGAAAAAGCGGCGGCAGCAGATGCAATACTGGCTGGGGCCCGGGTCAAGGCGCTCGGCGAAGTTCAGAGTGTGGCAGCGGATGCGGCTGCGGCCATCGTCGAAAAGCTGACGGGTTCGCGTCCCGATGCCGACGTCGTTGCTGCAGCAGCCAAATCTGCATTGGCGGTATAGAAATGGCTGCTGAAACGACGGCAACGACCCAAGCGAATGGCGCAGCACACGGCACCGACCACGGGCCTGAGCTGCTCGGCCTGAGCGCCGAGGGCTGGGTCTATGTCGGCCTGACGATTTTTTTCCTCATTGCGATTTTTGTCGCAAAAGCGCCCAAGCTCATCACAGACGCTCTTGACGCGCGGATCTCAGAAACACGTCGGACGCTCGACGAAGCCAAAGCCATTCGTGCAGAAGCCGAGGCGCTGCTTGCCAATGCCCAAGCGCAAAGCCGGGCAAGCGCAGGCGACGCGGCAGCGATAATCGGTCATGCCGAGGCAGAGGCGAAGACATTGCTCGCGCAGGCGCAAGTACGTGCAACGGAACTGACGACACGTCGCGCCAAGATGGCCGAAGACAAGATCGGTGCTGCCGAACGAAGTGCGGTTGCCGAAGTTCGGGCGACGGCCGCTCGGGCGGCTGCCGAAATCGCGACGCGCGTTATCGCGCGGTCACATGGAGCGCGCGCCGACGAGGCGCTTGTCGATAGCGCGATATCGCGATTGAACTGATCGAAACGAGGATGTTGATGATGAAGCATGTTATCGCCACCGCACTATTGTTCGTAACGGCATCGGCATTTGCCCAGAACGCGGCCCCGGCGTCTGCGGTCGCGCCATCTGTGTTCAATATCGATACGCCGATCGAAGCCATTGCGGCGGATCCCAAGGCTAAAGCGGCGCTCGACGCTGCATTCCCTGGCATGACGGCACATCCGATGTATGAACAGTTCAAGGGCATGAGCGTAAAGCAGCTCCAGCCGATGGCCAGTGATCAGATCACCGATGCCGGTATTGCGAAGCTGACAGCGGAGCTTGCAGCACTCAAATAAGGCTTTTGGGTGACGTCCGAGACGATAGGCCCTAGGGCCCGATAATGTCGTCGCCGCAATCCCCAGACAGGTTCAACGAGGACAAAGCCACTTACGCCGTTCAGGGCGGGGACCTGCCCGATCTTGACGTCGGTGTCGCTGCGATCCGCAATGTGTTGACTACCTTGCCGCAGAAAGCGGGCGTCTACCGCATGACGGATTCGCGCGGCGATGTGCTCTATGTCGGCAAAGCAAGATCACTTCGCAATCGTGTGGCCAACTATACGCAGGTAGCGCGATTGCCACGCCGGTTGCAGCGAATGGTCGCACAGACGCGCGGCATGACAATCGTCACGACGAACAACGAAGCCGAAGCGCTGCTGCTCGAAGCGCAGCTCATCAAGCGTTACCGGCCCGCCTACAATGTCCTGCTTCGTGACGATAAATCGTTTCCGTTCATCCTGCTTCGTTCGGATCATCAATTTCCGCGTATCCAGAAGCATCGCGGTGCGCGACGAGCAAAAGGAAATTACTACGGTCCATTCGCGAGTGCAGGGTCGGTCAACACAACCCTGAATGCGCTGCAGAAGCTCTTTCTGCTCCGCAGTTGCAGCGACAGCTTCTTCAGCAATCGAGATCGACCGTGTTTGCTTTATCAGATCAAGCGCTGCTCAGCGCCCTGCGTGGGACGCATATCGCCGACGGATTATGCTGATCTTGTCGGCGACGCAAAATCGTTTCTCGCGGGCAAGGCGACGTCGGTCCAGGCAAAACTCGGTGCGGCAATGCAAGGCGCTGCCGCAAGTATGGATTTCGAACGGGCAGCACTTTATCGCGATCGCTTGCGCGCGCTGACCTTCATCCAGGGAACACAGGCAATCAACGCGGCGGGCGTCGGCGATGCCGACGTCTGGGCGCTAGCCTGCAAATCAGGCGTCACGTGTGTGCAGGCCTTTTTCATCCGCGGCGGCCAGAACTGGGGGCACCGCGCGTTTTTCCCCGCGCATACAGCTGACGTGCCCGAAGACGAGGTGCTCGCAAGTCTGCTGATGCAGTTTTATGAGGAAGTCCCGCCGCCACGCACCATATTGCTGGACCGGGTGTTGACGGAAGCGTCGCTTCTCGAAGAAGCACTTGGTGGCAAGACTGCGCTGACCCTGCCACAGCGCGGCGATCGGGTTCGCCTCGTCAAACAGGCGACGCGTAACGCCGAAGAGGCACTCGACCGCCGGGCGGCAGAAGCGACGACGCAAGGGAAGCTGTTGCGCGATGTGGCCGAATTGTTCGATCTCGAAGGGCCGCCGAAAAGAATCGAGGTTTACGACAACAGCCACATTCAGGGAACAAATGCGGTTGGCGCGATGATCGTCGCTGGTGCTGAAGGGTTCGTCAAAGGGCAGTATCGCAAATTCAACATTAAGAATCCCGATACGGTCCCCGGCGATGATTTTGCCATGATGCGCGAAGTGCTCGAGCGGCGTTTCACCCGCGCGCAGGAAGAAGACCCGGACCGTGAAAACGGAACATGGCCCGATCTGCTTTTGATCGACGGCGGAAAAGGGCAATTGTCCGCCGTTAAGGGAGTTCTGGATGCCATGGGAATTGAGGATGTGCCGCTGGTCGGCGTTGCGAAGGGGCCGGATCGCAACGCCGGTCGCGAAACATTGCATTTGGTCGATGGCCGCGAAATCAACCTTCCGGTCAATCATGCTGTTTTATTCTACATTCAGCGCCTGCGCGACGAGGCCCACCGCTTTGCCATCGGGGTACATCGGACGAAACGAGCAAAGGCGCTTGTGACGTCAACACTGGACGATGTGCCCGGCATCGGCCCTGCGCGGAAGAAAGCGCTGCTAATGCATTTTGGCACAGCGCGCGCCGTGAAAAACGCCAGTCTCGAGGATTTGCAAAGAACACCTGGCGTGTCTGAAATCGTTGCCCGGACAATATTCGATTTTTACCATACAAATGCCGCCTCGTGACCCGATCTTATGATGCGATCATTTTAGGAGCAGGCGGGGCCGGATTGATGTGCGCGGCAACGGCGGGCGCGCGAGGCAAGTCGGTCCTTGTCATCGACCATGCCGATGCACCTGGCAAGAAGATCCTAATCTCCGGCGGCGGGCGGTGCAATTTTACCAATATCAACGCCGTGCCCGAGCGGTTCATTTCGGCCAATCCCCATTTCGCCCGTTCTGCCCTCGGGCGGTATCGACCCGCCGACTTTGTTGCACTTGTCGATCGCCATGGCATTCGCTGGCATGAAAAGACGCTCGGGCAACTGTTCTGCGATGAGTCTGCAAAGCAGATCGTTGCGATGCTGATGGCCGAGTGCGCAGCGGGTCAAGTGTCATTTTCGTTTGGGCGCAGCATACGCCAGGTGGATCATGCCGATAATCGATTTTCGGTGCACTGCGGGGATGCTGTTGTTCAAGCACCATCGCTGATCATCGCAACGGGCGGGCCTTCGATCCCGAAAATGGGAGCGACTGGCTTTGCTTACGATCTTGCCCGGCAATTCGGTCTCAGGATTATCGAGCCACGCCCGGCGCTCGTGCCATTTACACTTGGCGGCGATGAAGTCCTGTTTCGAGAACTTTCGGGCGTGGCGACCGATGTCGTGGCGACCGCAGGCAAAGCGAAGTTTCGCGAGGCGGCCCTATTCACGCACCGCGGCTTGTCCGGCCCCGCAATGCTGCAGGTATCGTCCTACTGGCGACACGGGGAGTCGATCCAGGTCAATTTTCTTCCTGACTGCCAAGTCGGCTGGTTGAGCAAGCTCAAGCGGTCAGCGCCCCGCACCAGATTGAAAGCGGCGCTCGACGCCTATTTGCCGACAAGGCTTTCCGAAACGCTTGTCGAACGACTGAAGACCGAAGGCGATTTGCAGAACCACCGAGATGATGCTCTGGCAGCCGTCGAGCGCGCGCTGGCATCGTGGGCATTTCATCCAAACGGGACGGAGGGATTTGCCAAAGCAGAGGTAACCGTCGGTGGAATAAGCACCGATGAGCTGTCATCGCAAACGATGGCCGCGCGCAAAGTGCCCGGGCTTTATACAGTCGGGGAAGCTGTTGACGTCACCGGCTGGCTCGGCGGCTATAATTTCCAGTGGGCATGGGCCAGCGGAGTCGCAGCGGGGCAGGCAATCTGATCAGTTGCGCCCGATAAGGCTGCCGGTTTTCCGGATGGCGCGATAGGCGGTCGACTTGATTAAGTTCCTTGCGGGGAATGGTTTGGGCGAAGCAGGGCTCAGCCCACGCCGCCGCAGCACAGCGTTCAGCGCGCGTGCTTCAGCTTCGGCGTAGCTATGCGCGCTGCGCCAAGTAACCGAAAAGCTGATCGATACAAAAGGCCCGTTGCGCACCCAGTGCGGCGCCATCAGCGGAACATGGATCCCATCGCCTGCCTGCAGGTCAAACCGTTTGCCTCGCGAGGCATAGCGCGCATCCCAGGGGAGGTTGCGATGCCCCTTGCCCGAATGCAGCCTCTCATGGGCTTCTGGCGGCGCAATCTCTTCGTCGTCAGCCGGGAATACCGTCATCGACTTTGCCCCGCGTAGCTGCAACAGGATGTTGTGCTCCGGATCGAAATGCAGCGGCGTCACGGAGTCCGGGCTTGATATAAAGATAAACGCTTCCTGTTTCAGCGTCGGCCCGGTTTTTGCGCGGATCGGCGCGTCAAGTTCGGCAAGCGTCGATGCGAGCAGCGCGCAATAGGCTGGGTCCTGATCGACATATTTCAAGACCATCCACGATCGGTTCTCTTCGATGCCACGAATCGTGTCGCCAATCGCAAGCCCGTTGCCGGGCACGTCCGCAAAATCGATGCCAATGGGCAAATTCCCGCGATTATACTCGACGTCTTGTTCCCGCATACGGCCCGCCAGCGCCGCCAGTGCGTCAAGCGTGAAAAAGGGATGATCCGACAATGTGTGCCGAACGAGTCCAGGCTGTGCCGGGTAAACCGCCTGAAATGCATTGTGGTCGGGAAAGACTATCATGTCCGTGCTCGCACGCGCGCTGCAATTGATTCCACTATTCGTGCACCACGGAAAACTGTCCGGCGACGGGCACCTGTCAGCGGCACTGTTACCCGCACGATTGCACGGCGTTCGGCCCATAGGCTGTTGATCATCGGGTGATCCTCCGCCGCGCAACTGTCCGACCATGAGATTTCGGGACGATCGAGTATTTTCAGGTTCTCGATTTTGATCAATACGCCGGGCGAAAAGCGCGCATATTCTTCATCAAACGCAATCTTGAACGCAAAGCTTCCCGGCGGTGTCAGGAAGTTGACGAGCATCGCTATCGGTTTGCCGTCGACCGTCAATTTAAGCATCTCGAGCTTTCCGGCCGCATGGGCGCCGCTCACTATTTCTGCAAAGAATGCTGCCGTTGCCGGGCTCGATCGAAGCGCAGAACCTTCGCGGCCTTTCCAACCCGAACCCTCAAGCGCAAGAAAGTCTTTTGTCCATTCGGCGATCGAAGCTTTACGGGGCAGCACCGAAAATTCAACTACACCCAACGCTTCGAGGCGAGACCGCAGGCGTCGGAATTCTTTTCGTTTTTTGGCACGCAAATTCAGGAGCAAATAGCTTTCTGCATTTAAATCGGTCTGCAACATGGCGCGTTCGCTGCGATGCACCACGTCTGTTCGCCGCGCATCGTGCAACGACTGAAATGCAGCACAAATTGGATCAAGCCCAACGAGATGGAGAAAATTCGGTGCCCATTGGGCCATGTCCAAAGTATTGAGCGCAGCATCCCAAAATCGCGCCTCACGACCACGGCGAATTAGGGGAGCGCCGTAAAAACAGTGATAATGCAGCCAGTTCTCGACATGATTGATCGGCAGGCGGCCATAATGATGGACCGTCGTAATCGGCAACAGGCCAATCAGTTCGGTACGCTCGAAAACTCCGATCATCTTTCCGAAAGCATTGTCGGCAAAATGGCGAATTGCGGGCCGCAGGAACCAACTTTCAGCGAAGGGGTTTGGCTCGCTTGCATGCCTTGCGAGATCGACCCACGCATTGTCCCAGGCAACAGGAATTGCGCTTAGCGGAACGACTTCGGCCGTCGCTGTCGTGGCTGGATACGCGTCTTGAACGTCGCGGGTCTGGGTCCAAGTCATACGGGCTGAAGCGCAGTCACAATCTCGCCAGACCGGATCGGCAGCACTCCATGGCGTGCAAAAAGATCGAAGACTCCGTCCCACCATGCCCAAAACTTTTTAAGATCGCTGGCGTTGCGGACATACGGCGTGTGTCCGGGAACGACCGTCGGTGTGTGAAATGACAGGCTGAAAAGTTGATGATCGGTTTCGAGAAGTTGGCGGATCGCAATCAGCGCGTCATGCAGTCGCACCCCTTCGGGTGTAAGTGGCACGCGATCAAAGAGTCCTGTGCGTGCAAGAAATCCCCGCGCAGGGCCAAAGTCATTATAGCCGATCCTGTCACGCAAAATCCCTGTGTTCGTCGCCGTCAAAGGCAGTTCGGACAAACTTGGGCCGACGGTCCATGGCCAGATCGGATGCCGCGAAAAATCGGGGCCGCCCTGCGCATGGTAATTGAATGAAGCACGGACCGATACATCAAGCCGATAACCGAGTCTGGCCAAAAGGCTGGCTGTATTCGGACCAACGCCATAGCGGCCTGCGCGATAGACGATCGGTCGCACCCCAGTCTCGGCTTCAATCTTCGCCGTCAGCATTTCGAGCTTCGCGGCTTCCAGATCAGGAGGCAGATTTCCTGCATAACTGTTTGCAGCCGTCACCGTCTCCTCAAACGGAGGGTTCACCCAAGGGTGGAGTTGAGAGCCAATCTCGCACGCCCCTTCCTCAATCATCCGTCGCATCGTTGCAGCGCTATGTGCGTTCGAGACGACCGGCCAGTCGACAAGATAGGTCGGCACGCAGCCACGTTCGGTGAAAAATCGGTTCGCCGTTGGCAGTGCCTTGATCGCTTCGGTAGACGTCGCCATCCGCTGCAACGGCTTGTTCCAGTCGAATTCCTCTTCGGCGTCAGCGAGAATGACAAACCGCCGTCCGATTGATTCGGTTAATTTAAGTCGAGCGTGACAAGGCGGCGGCAGGTCGAGCCGAATCATATCAGATTTCGCCACCACCGACGGAATAACAGACCCCCAATGAAACATGTTCGCCCCCGAACGATGCTCGATACCCCATGTGTCGTTTCATATTGCTTACCGCAGTCCAATTTGATGGCATAGAGTGCCAATGCAAATACGATCGCGCGCTATCATTCTCGCCGCCCGTGCACATGGCGAGCACGGCATGATTGTGCGGACTCTGACTGATCAAGCCGGCCTGCTTTCAGGCTATGTTCGCGGTGGGCGATCGCGGCGCATACGTCCGATTTTGTCGGTCGGCAATATCGTCGCTGCAGAGTTTCGCGCGCGGACCGAAACGCAGCTCGCGTCGCTCGGGCTTGAGCTCATCACGAGCCGTGCACCGTTACACTCCGAAGCACTGCCCGTTGCCGCGGTCGAATGGGTAACTGCGCTTGCGGCGGTAACACTGCCAGAGGGACATCCTTATCCACGCATTTATGACGCGCTTGATGGGGTTCTCGTGGCGGTGGAGGCTGCCCCTTCGGCACGGGGATGGGTACCTGCGCTCGAACGTTACGAGGCCCTGATTCTGGCTGAACTCGGGTATCACGATCACGAGGCAGTGGGCTTGGTCAGTAACGGTCAACGCTTGCGCGCAAATCTGCTGACGGGACGGCGCGCTGAAATTCTCCCTGCGCGCGATCGGCTGATTGATCGTATCGACCGCGCAATGGGGCGTTGACCATGCCCCCTTCGCAGCGGCAAGGGGAACACATGAAGCGCAAAGACGGCCAGAACCCCGAGATTACTGCCAAATGGCGCCCCGCGACCCAAGCTGTGCGCGGCGGCACGGTCAGAAGCGAATGGGGTGAGACAAGCGAGGCACTCATCCTGTCGTCGGGATTCACCTATGATGATGCCGAAACGGTGGCCGCGCGATTTGCAGGCGAGGCCAGCGGGCCAACCTATTCGCGGCTGCAAAATCCGACTGTCGAGATGCTCGAACACCGGATTGCGCTGATGGAGGGGGCCGAGGCGGCACGTTGTCAGGCCACCGGAATGGCGGCGATGACGACGGCATTATTATGCCAGCTGGAAACCGGCGATCATGTTGTCGCGGCGCGCGCGGCGTTCGGGTCGTGTCGCTGGCTCACGGATCACCTGCTGCCCAAATGGGGCATCACGACCACGACGATCGACAGTCGTGACAATGACGCGTGGAAGGCGGCGATCCGGCCCAATACGAAAGTGTTCTTCTTCGAAACGCCTGCCAATCCCACGATGGATATCGTTGATATGAATTATGTTTGCGGGCTGGCGCGCGAGCATAGAATCACTTCGGTCGTGGACAACGCATTCGCGACATCGGTGCTCCAGCGACCGATGGATTTCGGTGCCGATGTCGTCGCTTATTCTGCGACTAAGATGATGGACGGGCAGGGGCGGGTGCTTGCCGGGGCAGTTGCGGGGTCGAAGAAGTTTATCGAGGAAAAACTGCTCCCGTTCCAACGTAATACCGGGCCGAATTTGTCACCGTTCAATGCCTGGGTCGTGATGAAGGGGTTGGAAACGCTCGAGTTGCGCGCCATGCGGCAGTCGGAAAGTGCGATTACGGTCGGCAAGTTCATCGAAGGGCGGGTGCCCAAGATGCTTCACCCCGGGCTGCCGAGCCATCCGCAGCACAATCTTGCCGCCGTGCAGATGAAGGCGTTCGGGCCGATCTTTTCGTTCGTGCTCGATGGCGGGCGGCGGCAGGCGATGGACCTGCTCAACGCGCTCGAGTTGATCGACATATCGAACAACATCGGTGATTCGCGCTCGCTGATGACGCATCCCGCTTCGACCACGCACCACAGCGTGGGGCCCGATGCGCGCGCCGAGATGGGCGTCGACGAGGGGATGATCCGGATCAATATCGGCCTCGAAGACCCGCAGGACCTGATCGAGGACCTCGATCAGGCGCTGACAAAGGTAGGGCTATGATGAAAGCGATGTTTCCTTTTGCGGAGACCACGCGCGGGATCACGGTGCGCGTCTCGGTCAGTTTCCTGTCCGAACAGTCCGATCCGGCCAAGGGGCATTGGTTCTGGGCCTATCACATCCGCATTGAGAACGAGGGGCAGATGGCCGCACAGCTTATGACGCGGCGCTGGGAAATTACCGACGGGCGCGGGGCAAAGAGCCTCGTCGAAGGCGACGGCGTGGTCGGCGATCAGCCGGTGGTGATGCCGGGCGCGTCCTACGATTATGTTTCGGGCTGCCCACTGACCACGCCGTCGGGGCATATGGTCGGATCATACGGCATGGTGGCTGAGGATGGATCGAGCTTCGACGTGGCGATCCCGAAGTTTTTGCTGACGGCCCCGGTGACGGCGCGTTGATCGAACCGGGCAATGTAACCCCCTCCCTGGGGGGAGGGGCGACTCGCCAACAGGCGAGCGGGGGAGGGTTTCCGACATTCGAAGTTTGGTGCACCCCCACCCAACCCGCCCCCTTGAGGGGGAGGGCTTTTAAGTGAAACGCACCCACCTCCCCCTGAACGGCCTCCGCGTCCTCGACGCCGCCGCGCGGCATTTGTCGTTCACTCGCGCCGCTGATGAACTCGCCGTCACCCCCGCCGCCGTCGGGCAGCAGATCCGCGCGCTCGAGGATACGCTCGGCACGGTCCTGTTCCGCCGCACGCCCAAGGGGCTGGAACTGACGCCCGAGGGCGAGGGCGGCCTTGCCGATCTGCGCGCAGGCTTCCTGAGTTTCGAGGAATCAGTGCGCGCGATGCAGGCGGGGCAATCGTCCAAATCGCTGACCATTGCTGCACCACGCGACATCACCGCGAAATGGCTGGCGGGGCGGTTGGCGGCGTATCGAAAGAGCGATCCCGAATTGCGCTTCGTCCTCCTGGCGAGCGATGACGGGTTGGATTTTACGCAAGCCAATCTCGACCTCGCGATCTGCTTCGACACCGGCCCCGGCGTGCACGAAGGCGTCGCCGTCGGCCCGCGCGGATTCGTCGAGGTGGGCGAGGGGGAAGCGATCGGCTGGCCCGGCTGCCCGTCGGACGAAAGCGCGACGCTGACCGTAGCGGACGCAGGCCTCGCGATGGACGCAGCCCTTGCAGGCCTCGGCCGCGCGCTCGTTCCCGCCATGCTGGCAGGCGCGGACACGACAACGGTCGAGGACGAACGCGGCTACTGGCTGATCGCGCCCTTGCCGCAATGGCGGCAGAAAAAGGTCAGGGCTTTGGTTGAGGTCCTCTCAACTCCGGGTAACATATCGCAACTCTGAAATTGGGCGACTAATCCAGTGCCCTGACTCAAGGTCGCGTCGCACGATTGCATCTATTTCGATGTCATCAGGCTCGTCGCCATCGTCATACAATGTGACGGTCATACCCTCTCGTAGTTGGTCGCCTAAAACGACAATGTCTCGCAGCGACCCGTTAAAGCTCAATGTGATTTCCCCAGGTCCAACTCCGCCATTCGAATCGAAAAATATGCGAAGATGACTTTGATCACGCATCAATCGCCTCCTCATCCACCCGCGCCGCATTTTCCTGAATGAAGTTAAATCGGTGCTCGGGGTTCTTCCCCATCAAACGCTCGACGAGATCGCGAACCACCGCGCGGTCCTCGTATTCGGGCGGCAACGTCACGCGCAGGAGCGTGCGCGATTTCGGGTCCATTGTCGTTTCGCGGAGCTGGTTGGGGTTCATTTCGCCCAGCCCCTTGAAGCGGCCTACGTCGACGGTCTTGCCCTTGAACTCGCCTGCCTCGATCTCCGCGCGGTGGGCGTCGTCGCGGGCATAGAGTGACTTTGCCCCGACCGTGAGGCGATAGAGCGGCGGCTGCGCCAAAAACAAATGCCCCTTGCGCACCACGTCGGGCATTTCCTGAAAAAAGAAGGTCATCAGCAGCGTCGCGATGTGTGCGCCGTCGACGTCGGCGTCGGTCATGATGATGACGCGTTCATAGCGCAGCGCGTCGGCATCGCATTTGTCGCGCATCCCGCAGCCGAGCGCGAGTGCGAGATCGGCGATTTCGCTGTTCGCGCGGATCTTGTCCATCGTGGCGCTGGCGACGTTGAGGATCTTGCCGCGGATCGGGAGGATCGCTTGCGTCTTGCGGTCGCGCGCCTGTTTGGCCGAACCCCCGGCGCTGTCGCCTTCGACGATATAAAGTTCAGTGCCTTCGTTGCCGTCGTTCGAACAATCCGTGAGCTTGCCGGGCAGGCGGAGCTTGCGCGCCGAAGTCGCCGTCTTGCGCTTGACTTCGCGCTCGGCCTTGCGCGCAAGGCGCTCATCCATCCGGTCCATGACGTAGGTGAGCAACGCGCGGCCGCGGTCCATATTGTCGGTAAGATAATGGTCGAAATGATCGCGCAGCGCGGTCTCGACGAGCCGCGCGGCTTCGGGCGAGGTCAGGCGGTCCTTGGTCTGCGACTGGAATTGCGGATCGCGAATGAAGACCGAGAGCATGGTTTCGGACGGCGCGATGACGTCCTCGGGCTGGATGTCCGCCGCCTTCTTGTTGCTGACCAGCGCCCCGAATGCGCGCAGCCCCTTGACGATCGCGGCGCGCAAGCCGGCTTCGTGCGTCCCGCCATCGGGCGTCGGGATCGTGTTGCAATACCAGGAGAAGCTGCCGTCGCTCCACAGTGGCCAAGCGACCGCCCATTCGACACGGCCTTGGGCTTCGCCGGGGAAATCCTGTGATCCGGCAAAGAATTCGGCGGTGGCGCAATCGCGTTCACCGACTTGCTCGCGCAGATGGTCTGACAGCCCGCCGGGGAATTGGAATACGGCTTCGGCAGGCGTGTTGTCGCTGATCAGTTCAGGCGCGCATTTCCAGCGGATTTCGACGCCCGCGAAGAGATAGGCCTTCGACCGCGCCAGTTTGTGCAGTCGCGCGGGCTTGAAACTCAGTTCGCCAAAAATTTCGGCATCAGGGACAAACGAAACACTGGTCCCGCGCCGGTTCTGCACGGGCCCGAGCTTTTCGAGCGCACCCATCGTCTGACCCTGCGCGAACCGCTGGCGGTAAAGCTCCTTGTTGCGTGCCACTTCAACGACGGTTTCGGCCGACAATGCATTGACAACGCTAACGCCGACACCATGCAAACCGCCTGACGTCGCATAGGCCTTGCCACCGAATTTCCCGCCAGAATGAAGCGTGGACATGATGACTTCGAGCGCCGACTTATCCGGAAACTTCGGATGAGGATCGACCGGGATGCCGCGCCCGTTGTCGATTACAGTGAGACGATTGCACGGTTCCAGCGTGATCTCGATCCGTGTTGCATGACCGGCAACCGCCTCGTCCATCGCGTTGTCGATAACTTCGGCTGCGAGATGATGATAGGCGCGCTCGTCGGTTCCGCCAACATACATGCCGGGGCGGCGGCGGACAGGCTCCAAGCCTTCCAGTACCTCGATCGACGACGCGTCGTACCCTGTCGCGGGCGTATTGGAGGAAGACGCAAACAAATCAGTCATTGTTGCGTGCTATAGAGTCGCGGTGCGCCGACTTGCAAGTTAACGAACGCGCGGTCCGCCAAAGGGCATCGGCGGTGGCGCACGTCGGTCCCGGCGCGGCATTTGCGCCTGATACGCCTGCCCGCAATGCTGAACGCAATAAGGGAAACCCGAATTCACGGTGTTCCCGCAAAAGTGAAAGTCGGGTTCACCAGGATGACCGAGCGGCCATTTGCAAATCTTGTCGTTGAGGTCGAGCAGCGTCGTCTTGCCAGCCATTTCGGGCGCTGGCTTTGCCGGCACCAGACGGCGCGGTGGCGCGGGCGTAGACGGCGGCGCTTGATCGCCCGGGCCTTGACGAAGAAAACCACCGGGACCGACCGAACGAAGCTGGGCCCCCGTTGGGCCAGTCGGTGCTTGCGGAACATACACCGGGACAAAACTGCGCGGTGCGGGCGGCGGTGGCGGCGGTGCCGCCGGCGGCGAAACAGCGGCACGTGGCGAAGCGACTTTTGTCGCGGGCGCTGTCGTCTGATCGTTCGCCTTAACGGGAGATGGGCGCGACTGCAGGCCAAGCCGATGTGCCTTGCCGATCACGGCGTTGCGACTGACGCCGCCAAGGTCTTCGGCGATCTGGCTGGCTGTCATGCCCTTTTCCCACATCGTTTTCAGGCGGTCGATGCGTTCGTCAGTCCAAGACATGCTTTTTCCCTAATTTCTCGGACGATTGCCTTGCAGGCGAACGTTCGAATGCCTAACCGGCGATGATATGACTACCGTTCCCCAAAAAGCTATAATGAACGAACCGGGCATACCGGTCATCCGCAGTATCAACTGGGTGGGGTTGAAGACCCTCTATATCAAGGAAGTGCGTCGCTTTTTCAAGGTGCAGCTTCAGACGATCTGGGGACCGGCGATTTCGACTGCGTTGTTCCTTGTCATCTTTGTTGTCGCACTCAGCGGCGTAAAGAGCAGCGTCATGGGGCGTCCTTTCGCCGATTTTGTCGCGCCAGGGCTGATTATCATGGGCATGATGCAAAACGCGTTTGCAAATACGAGCTTTTCGCTGCTCGTCGGCAAAATCCAGGGTACGATTGTCGATTACCTTATGCCGCCGCTGTCGACGGGCGAGTTGCTCGCAGCGATGGTCGGCGGAGGCATTACCCGGGCCCTGTTCGTCGGGCTGGCTGTCTGGGGCGTGATGCTGCTTTGGCCTGACGTGCACGTCCTGCCGATGCATCTCTGGGCGGTGCTGGCCTTCGGTCTGCTTGGCTCGACTATGCTGTCACTGATGGGTGTCTTGACATCAATCTGGGCGGAAAAGTTCGATCACGCGGCCGCGATAACGACGTTTGTCGTTGGCCCGCTCGCCTTGCTGTCAGGTACATTTTACTCGATCGACCGCTTGGCACCAGCTTTTCAGGCATTCAGTAGCGTCAACCCATTTCACTATGCGATTTCGGGTTTCCGATATGGTTTCATCGGGGAAACCGACTCACCCATTATTGTCGGTTTGATCGTTTTGACGGCAATCAATATTGGACTCGGCTTAGTTGCCTATTTTCTCCTGCGCAGTGGCTGGAAGCTGAAAGCATAGCGCCTCGCGGGGGTTGTCCGCCGAATCGCGCCGCGGTATGGCAATGCTCTGCATTTAGGCGGTCGCTGCGGGCCGCCTTTTTCGTTTGGAAAGGCTCGCTGCAATGACCATCACGCCCCTTATGCCCGTTTATCCCCGGTGTGGTGTGCGGCCGGTTCGCGGCGAAGGAGCCTATCTGTACGGTGAAGGCGGCGAAAAATATCTCGATTTTGCGAGCGGCATCGCGGTCAATCTGCTTGGGCATGGTCATCCCCACCTGACAAAAGCAATTCAGGAACAAGCCGCCACGCTGATGCATGTGTCCAATCTTTACGGATCGCCACAGGGCGAAAAACTGGCGCAAAGGCTTGTCGATCTGACGTTTGCCGATACCGTGTTTTTCACGAATTCCGGCGCCGAAGCGCTCGAATGCGCAATCAAGACCGCGCGGCGCTATCATTACGTCAACGGCAATCCCGAGCGCACCAACCTGATAACGTTCAGCAATGCGTTTCACGGGCGCACGCTCGGGACGATCAGCGCAACGGATCAGGCGAAGATGCGTGAAGGTTTCGAGCCGTTGCTGCCGGGATTTGCCTACGCGCCCTTTGACGATCTGGCTGCAGCGCTGGCGCTTATCGACGCGCATACCGCCGGATTTCTCGTCGAACCAATCCAGGGCGAAGGCGGCATTCGTCCGGCTAGTCAAGAATTTTTGCGCGGCTTGCGGGAGGCCTGCGACGAGCGCGGTCTCTTGCTCGTCCTCGACGAAGTGCAATGCGGCATGGCGCGAACCGGCAAGCTCTTCGCCCACGAACATTACGGGATCACGCCCGACATCATGGCTATCGCGAAAGGCATCGGCGGCGGTTTCCCGCTTGGCGCATGTCTTGCGACCGAGGAAGCAGCAAAGGGTATGGTGGTGGGAACGCATGGCTCGACATATGGCGGTAACCCGCTTGCCATGGCTGCGGGCGGCGCAGTCCTCGATGTCGTTGCCAACGATGAGTTTTTGGAACAAGTCTGCAACACCCGTGATCGCTTGCGAGCAGCGCTCAATCAGTTGATCCCCAATCACGATCATCTGTTTCTCGGCTTGCGTGGCATGGGGCTGATGCTGGGTCTTCGTTTGAAATCAGACAGCCGTGCTTTTGTTGCGCATTGCCGTGACAACCATAAGCTGCTGACGGTCGCAGCTGGCGACAACGTCGTCCGCATCCTGCCGCCGCTCAATATCGAAGAGCAGCACATTACCGAGTGCATCGAAAAACTGTCAGCAGCTGCGCGGAGTTTTGAGGTCGCAGCGTGATA
>JAYTAP010000080.1:0-78837 GCA_043737475.1 Sphingomonas sp. | reverse complement strand
GGCCCAGTCGAACCTCGCACCACTGTCGGCTGGATGGCAGAAAGCGATCTTCGATACGTTCCTCGTCAAGACCACCACGGGCGGTCTCGGTGCACGTGGTCTGTGGATCCAGAATGCGCAGCCAACAACGGCAGCCACTGTGGCAACACTCTCCGGCAACACCGGTGGTACCGACTCGAACGTCGGTGGCGTCGCAGCCGCAGCTTGCACTGCGAACGTTGGCGCTTAATACGTTACGAATACCGAACTCAACGACGGCCCCGGAGCAATCCGGGGCCGTTTTTTATTGCAGGACCATCCGGTCGCCTGCGATTGTGAGCGAAGCGATTTGCGTTAGCCAGCTTGCGCCGAGCAGCGACACGCCGAGGCCATCGTCCGCAACGGCGGCAGGCACATTGAAATCGAGCGAGCCCGCTACCGCGATACGGTCGAGCTGAACGCGCGCCATGGTCGTGTCGCCGCCTGCCGTGCTGGCCAGCGCATCGAAAGCCGCCGCAATCGGCAACACACCCGCACGCGCAGCATCGGATTTCGTCAGGACAATCATTGTCGCGCCGGTGTCGATCAGGAAGCGGACCGGCGCTCCGTTGACCCGCGCTTCGATATAAAAAAGTCCGTCAGCGGCGCGCTGGACGGTCTGGCCGACGCGCGGCAGCGGACCGGGCATGGTTTGCGCGGACGCTTCCGGACGCAGCATCATGGCAATGGTTGGCGCGGTGGCACTGCAAGAAAGTGAAACGGGATGGCGTGGCAAGGTCGCATCCGCCGCCATTGTCGCCAGTAATCCGGCGAGCACTTCATTCACGCTGGTAATCAACAAAAGTGACGCCATCCCGACCCAATCCCCATTTGGTGACCACGGGGTTAAGCGAACAACCGCAAAGACGCGGTTGCCGGGTTAGGCTAACAGAGCATTCATGCTGTTATTTCGGCTGGCACTCGCCCGCCGCGTTCTGCACCTGGCCTTCGGGGCAAGGATTTTCGCCACCGAAATACCCGAGCACATTGACGAGAATTTGCGACAGGCGATCGTTGATCTGCTCACCGAGCGTCTTGGGGCGGAACGTGTTGGTGTTGATGACACTGCTTGCGCCCGCCGGAAGTGATGCCGTCGTCGTGCCGATGGTCGGAACACCGAAGGCCGCACCGCCGACCTTGAAATTATCGGCGTTGGCGACGCGTGCTGCGGCAACAAAGACATTGCCCGAGGCGCGAACGCCCGCATCCCCTGCGTCGACGGTTCCGACCGGTGCAACGAGCGTGACGCTCGAAGCAGCGATTTCTGGCGACGGCCGGAAGGTCGCGATACCTGCCCCGGCGACACTGCCCGCACTGTCGACTTCGGCAAGGCCATTGGGATCGAAGCGCAATTTAATCGGTGGGAAGCTCGACGACGTTTTGGGGCCTTGGCCGGCGTTGAGGTCGCCGTTCGCCGAGAATAGGACGAGATCGCCACCACGCACCGCGAACAGGCGGCTCTGATTGAGCCGGAAGTCGCCATCTGTGAACGAGCGGATACCCCCGGTGCGCAGAGTCAAAACCCCTTCGTTGCCGATCGAGAAGGTACTGGGACTGATTTTTGCGGCCGCGGTTGCGCGCGAGCCTTGTGCCAATTCCGGATCACCTTGCGCCGTTCGCGCAAGCTGCGCGTCCAGCCGGACCACCGACCCAGCAATGATGTCGCCACCGGGTCCGATCAGCGTGATATCGCCGCCACGCGTTGTCTGAAACGCGGACAGGCGCAAATCCGCATCGCCGGTTTTGACTTTGGTCGCCACCAGTGCCTGCCCAGATGCGTCGAGCTTCTTGACCAGCACGCCAAGTGGATTGATCGCGCTAATCGTGGTTGGATCGCGCGTATATGTCGCGAGGTTGTCTGTGTATCCCCGCGCCGCCGGGAACAATGTATCAATCGCGCGATACGACCGGACATATTGCAAATAACTGTTGCCCGTCGGGTCGGCAGGAGCCTGAAGCTCGCCGAAATACAGCTTGTCGAGCAGGAACTGCCGCTGGCGCAATACGCCAAGACCGGGATCGCTCGGGGTGCCGGCGCTGAGCGATGCAAACTCGGCATAAAGGTCGCCCATTTTTGGGTAGGCTGCAGTCGCCAGCGTTTGCGCCGCCGTTAGCTTTTTCGCCGCTGCCGTTTTTCCGGCCGCAGAAAGCGAACTGTCTGCTGCAAGCCGCGTTGCTTCGGCCAGCGTAGCGCCACCGGTGGCGCCGGCAGCCTCGCGCAGTGCGGGATTGCCGAAAACGCGGTCGAATAATGCCGGCTCGTTGTCATGAAGCCACTGCGCAAGGATGGGCGCATAGACATAACGTGAAGAGTCAGGCGTGGCATTTCCATCCGAGTCGACATTTCGCTCGAACAGGTCGCCGTCGACGTTCGGCAGATTGACCGGATTCAAGTAACTTTGGATCAAAGCATCGTAATTTGCGCCGCTCCCGGAACCCGTCGTCGGGCTCTTCAGTCCGAACATAGCGTATAGTTTTGCACCGCTGCCAGAGAGCCAAGGATTGGCATCGTTGCCGACGGTGCGAATGCCTCCCGACAGACCGTTGCCCGAAACAATAAACGGCCCGAGATTGCGACCCGCCTCGACGAACAGCGCGCCCGGGCCACCGACAGCGATATCATTACCGGCATTGAAGGGGAGCGTCAGCGCGGGATTTACGAAGATTGCCGTCGCACGCGTCGCCGTGATGTCGTTGCCAGCGGTGATCCGAGTCACATCGCGCGGCGTTAAATTCTGCCCGCGATATGTTGAATCGACGATATCGACGCTCGCACTGATGCGCGCCTGCTTTGGCAAAACGATATACGCATTGCGGATCGACCCATCAGCAAAGATGCGCGCCGGGGTGTCGTCACCTAAATGGGTAATTCGACGGTTATGGTCGAGGCGGGCGGTCGCATCGCCAGCGCCATCTCTGATAAGCTGGAAATCTACCCCGGAGAGAATTGCCCCCGTACTTGGCGACGTGCGGAACACCGAAAACGCTCCCGGCAAATCGGCGGGATTCGCATCGAGCATTGTCAGTTTCAGGTCCGGAATGTTGCGACCCGCGTACAGTCCCAACTGTCCGTAAATACTCGGATACAAAAATTTCTGTTCGGAGAGCTGAAACGCCCCGGTGTCACTGATCACGGTGGTGCCGAGGCGCAAGTCGCCAGTCAACGAACCGAGTTGCAGCGAGCCCGGCAAAATGACCGGATTGCCGCCGACGCCGATGCCATTTTTCGAAAAATTTAATGCATAACGCTGACTGATCTCGTTCGGGACATAAGTGATTGTCTCGTTGCCCGCGACGCTCAGAGACGACACCGGGGTGAAAAAGCCGAAGTCGTTTTTGGTCAGATCATAACGCACGCCGAAAGCGCTGATCCCGCCAATGTCGACGGTCCCCGTTGCAGCGATCTTGAAAGTGGCATCGCTAAGCCGGAGATTGAGCAAGTTACGTCGATCGTCGTTGATGGTGATCTGGTTGCCAAATTGACTTGTCGGCCTGCCGACCACACCCGCCGCAATGACGCTACCATCGACTTTGATCACGGCAGCGCCCGATGCAACATTCAAGCGGCCGCCGAGCAGGTCGGTACCGACATTCATTGCCAGATTGCCCGAGCCCAGCGAGACCAGTGTTCCTGCGCCGTCGAAGTCGGTCGTGAAAACGTTGTTGGCGAGCGCAACGGTCAGATCCCGGATGACGCCGCCAGACCGGATAGAAACATTGCCGCCGGCGAGCGTGCCGATGCCCGAAGTGAAATATTCTGGCGCCGAGACGACCTGCGTCGATAGGCCAACTTGCCCGATTCGATAATCCGGTCCGAACCGGTTACTCCAAACATCGCGACGCCCGATGACATCCCTACCGGCAACGATCGAGATGTTGCCGCCGTTATTGGCGAACACCGGCGAGATCGGCTTTACTCCGGACGCGATGCCCGCAAAGGAAGTTGCTCCCACATTTTCGCGCTCCAGACGATCGTCGAGCCGTTCTTGTTGCCCGAGTGGCGCAGCGAGTCCGATCGGGAGCGACTTGTCCGCCCGCGATCCTGCCGTGTAAATCGCGTTCGAACCGATCAACGCGTTGCCCTGTTGAGGATTTTCACTGACAAAATTAATCGTCGAGGTGCCCCCGCCTCGATTGCGATACCGGACATTTTGCGCCCGAAGCGTGTCGACATCGGCACTCGCAGCAATCGCAATTTCGCCATTGCCGGTACGGACCGTTGTACTGGTGTAGATATCACTGCTCGTCAGCGATGGATAAACGCTCGTTCCGTTCACCCTGGCCGCAATCCGTGCGAGCGGTGCAGCGTCGTAACCTGGCGTTCCGGCCACGACGTTTTCCGCATAAGTTTTGCCACCTGCAAAAATGGAGCTAGCGAGGAAAGCCACGACGTCCTCGAGACGCGCGATAATGCCCGTCTGGACTTTGCCGAAAACAGTGAACTCCTGTCCGCCGGTAAAGAAACGTCGCGCAGCGGCGCGCGTATCGTTTGCATCGGCTGTCGATCCACCGCCCCAGGAAAGAATAGTATAGCTGTTTCTCGCCTTATCCCGCGCTTCCTCATCCTGGTATTTTTCAATAAAATAGCGATCGACGTCGAACAGATCGGTCGGTGCGCTAGCGACGGGTTGCCGAAGCTGAAGCCCGCCGGCAAGCTTAAGCGTGGTGCCTGCCACTGCTCTTTCGATTTGGTAGCTGCGTTCACCCGAAACGAGCACCGAGCCCGGTGTGGCCGTATCAGTGTGGAGCGGATTCACAGAGATCATGCCGCTGCCACCGACAAGCCGGATGCTCGATGATTTCGCAGCACCGCCGTTAACAAGCGGAAAAAGTTCGGCCACGCCCAGTGGATCGCCGGTTCCCACAGCCGAAACGCGATTGACGCTGTCGCTATACGGCGAATTGGTAAACGGCGCGACGTCGTCGCCCTGAACCGCCCGGCCAATCGAGATGCGGTTAATGTCGCTGCCAACTGGTTTTAAACCGGTGATATAGGGTGCAGCATTTGCGCAATTATCCGCAGCGCCACAATTAAGCGTCAGTGCAGGATTATAGCTGCGATTACCACCGCCCAGCTGGTAACTGATATAATCGGCGTTCGATCGGTCATGGAAGGCAAAGAAGCCGTCAGTGATGCTGTTTGCAACATCGAGGTCGCCTGCCGCACGGATCGTGAGCACCGGCGCTGCGCCACTGACCAAACCACCGACGCGGTACGTCATGTCGACAAACCGGTTGAACAATTGCGTTTCGTTCTCGAATGCCTTGCCGGGGGCGTTGGGCACGACCTGATAGCGTGGCTTCCCGCTCGTGTCGGGGCCAAGCGGCGAAAGCTCGAGCAACCCTGCCGCGACCGCGCCCGCATAATCGACGATCTTGCCCGCGCCAAGATTGAGGATTGAGCCGAGAATGATGTCTTTGTTGCTCACCAGCTCAATGCCAGGACGCGTTGTGAACGCCCCGAAACTCTGGCCATTGACGGCGGTGACGCTGAATTTACGTACGAAATGCGGGAGCGTTCCAGGCGCGAAATCGGCCAGGAAATTTGGCTTGCCCGTTGCAGCAGCGTTCAAGCGAACGCCGTTGGCTGAGATGCCTGAAAACGAACCGCTCTTGCCGATTACCTGCAGATCAAACCGCTTGAACGCTTCGATCTCCAGCGACAGCGCCCCGCTAATCGAAGCGCTGTTCCGTATGTCAACCGTATTACCCGCCCCGATTTGTGCGCGCAGTGTGACCGCGCCTCCCTTGTCCGATTCGGCGTAGCGATAGGTCGTGATCTCGGCGCCGGTCGCGGGATCCTTCGAGAATTGCGAAACAAGGCGATGGCCCGGGCGCAGCGCTCTCACGTCGATTTGCGATCCCGTCGCTAGTGTTACGGTAACCGGATCGGCGGCCGTCGAAACCCGCCCGCTGCCAAGCGTCACATTTCCTGCCGAAGCGACGCGACTGTCGAGTGCGCTATAACCGGCCGTCGTGGCGACCAGCTTGCCCGTTGCCCCCAATGTGACTCCGCCATTGCCATAAAGTGCGATGTTGCCGCCATCGACGCGCGCCGCATTGTAGCGCGGATCAGAGGGGTTCAGGGCGGTGACTTCGTCACCCGAGGTATCGATCGTGCCTGCGATCGTGATGAGGCCCTGGCCAATCGCCGTGTCATCGGCAGTGAGCAGGACGCTGCGCGCGCGCAGATTTTGGCCGGCGTTCATCGTCAGGTTGCCGGTGCCGGTCCGGATGGCGAGATCACCACCGAAAGCTGGGCCGCTTTGCGCAACAAACGCAGCGAAGTCGAACAACGCCGAACCATTGGTCAGTCTGGCCGCATCAACCGTAAGCGAAGCGGTGCGCTTGGTTCCGGCAGTCAGTCCCGGATTGAGCGTTGCAGCGAGGTTTATCGTTCCACGCGTCGCGATCAGGTTCAGCGCACCCGCTTCGCCAGTCCCATTGTCGACAATAAAGCTGGCGGTCGACGCTGCATCGATGCCGCCCGCCGTCGAAATCAGGCTGATCGTTCCGGCATTAGCCGAAATGACGACGGGATCGCCCGCATCGCCAAACGTCTTGGCATAGCCCGGCGTCGCAAGCGTCGTCGCACCCGAAAGCGTAATCGAGCCGGACGAGCGGACATCAATGATGCCCGACGTTGCACGCAGATAAACATTCCCGATCGAAGCACTCGCGACCGGCGCGTCATTCGACCCAATCGCTATCTTGGCACCCGGTGCTTCCTGTCCCAGCGGCAGAGGAACCACACCGACCGGGGCCGTCATCGTAAAGGCTGCATCGGTGAGGAATCGATAGTCGGGACGTGAATAGCCGTTGCGCAGATCGGATGCCGTCCGATCGATGACGAAGGGTGTGTTCAAAGCCAACGAAGCAGCGGGAGCGGTAACGTCGAAAATGCCCGCGCCTTCGACGAACATGCCGTTGGTGGCGTTCAGCGTGACCGCCTTGTCGAAGCCATATGTGCGGAACGTGCCCGCCCCGAACGACACGCTGTTTGCATTGAGCACGAGGCTGTTGCCGGCCCTGCCACATGCAAGAAATCCGCCCCTCGTGCAGTCAGCAAGTGCTTTGCTGCTGTTGCCAAGCGTCAGATTTTTCGCGTCGATTGTCAGCGTCGACGGTGTTAAAGTTGCGGGGCCGGTCAGTGGGACAAACGATAGCCCGGGTGTGTCGAGGCGAAGATCGTTAAAAATGTGCGGCGTTGCTGCGCTGAAGCGGACCGTGTCACGCGATCGCAGCGTTAGTCGCGCCGCTTTGGCAAGCGTTGCTTCGACACCAGCTTCGATGAAATTATTACCGAAGTGCAACGCGTCACTGCTGACAGCGATATTCGCAGCGTTTAGCACGGCCAGTTCGTCGATCCTGAACGTCCGGCTGGCATCGAGCGTCAGCGCACCACCGTTGATCGTCGCAGCGCCAATCGTCAGCAGGCTCGGCCGAAGTGTGTTGCGAAGCGCGAAATCACCTTGCCGCTGGACCAGCCGTTCGGTCTCGCCGGCAACGCGCAGCACCGCGCCGATGCCGCTCAGATCGAATAAATTGCCCACCAACGGCGTTTGATCGGATTCGATGATATAGTCACCGCGTCGTGCGTCGCCGGTGCTTCCGGTTGCTGTAAGGACCGCGCCGTCGCGCATGATCAAGCTCGAGCGCAGTCCAGCTACAGCGAAGATCAGTTCGGGCGCCGTGAAATTGACTTTGCCGTCGATATTGATGGTGTCGGCGAGAACACCGAGCGTGGTCGTCCCGTCTTCATTGTCAGTGCGTTGGCCGCCGATGAAAAGGCTGCTGGCGTTGAGATTGGCCAGCGTTGCCGTTGTGAGTGTAAGAACACCAGGCACAGCGACGATGGGATCGGTCAACCCGCCTGTTGCACCGGTGATGTTGATGTTCTTCGCACCGATGTCGAACTGCGCGCCGCGGCCACCACTTGCCGCGCCGGTTTGGAACAGGCCGGCGATCTTCAATTCGGTCAGCGGGCTGAGAATCGTGCGCGCGGCGTCGATCGGCAAACGCGGCACGACACGGTTCTGCTTTGCGGCAAGTGCAACGAACTGCGCGGTGCCAAGCGCGGTTTCGATCCGCGACGAGCGCCGGAACGTATCGTTACTCTGCAAAGTGAATGACCGCCGTTGCGATTCAGCCAGGTTAAGCCCCGCTGTCGTATAGGTTCCGCCAACAACCACACTGCCGTCGCGAAGCGTGGTCGCCGTGCCAGAAACCGGCGGGAGCGCGCCGACATTTTCGACGACGCGTAATGCACCGAGGCCGGGGATCAGCGCATAATGCGCTGGCAGCAGGATGTATTCACCCGCCGCCAGACCAGGACTTGCATCTATCGTTATCGCGCGACCGGCGGCATCACCATAGAGATTACGTCCATCCGCACCCTGATAATCCGCCGAATAGACGGCATCGAATTTGGCGATCCGGTCGGTCTGATCCTTTGGCAGGATTGCATAGACCTGGCGCTTGTCGGCATATTGGAATCCGGCATTGCCGCTGAAGCTATCGGGATTGAACCGGTCGAGCACATCGCGCGACCCGCCGGTGCCGGAAACGAACTCGTAAGCGAAAATCTCGCCACCGCCGCGACCGTCGACCGTTGCGCCCGCTGCCACATTGATCGTGCCGCCGCTGAGGTCGAGCTGGCCAACGGGCGGTGCCGTAAGATCGTCGGTAACATTAGGCGAGAAGAGATAGCTCGTGAGGTCGGTGGTGATACCATAAGGCACAGTCTTGCCAGCGCCCGAAACCGACGTCACGCTGCCTGAAAGGAAATCGAGCGATTGCGTCGCCGGTGCCGCAGCATCACTGAAATTCGAGCCGAGCGAGAGCTTTCCCAGCGGCGCACGCAACATGCCGCCCTGAACGATCTTCGCGGCACGGACTGTAATAGCTGCGCCCGCCGAATACGCGTCCGACGCGGTGGCACCAGGTTCAGCAAGGAACGTGATCAGACCATCGTCGGCCGAAGACGTGATTGCGAACGGCGTCGACACATTCGTGCGGCGTTTCTGGCCCTGCGAATCTGTTTTGAACACGGGCAGCTCGTAATCTGCTTGAGCATTGCCGGTTCCGGTCGTGGCATAAATCTGGCCGGCCGAAAAAATCATGTCGCCATTGCTGGCGATGCCGCCAACCAGGCCTGGTGCGGCAACGCCGTTGAATTCGGTTTGCGTCCCGATCAGTCGGATATCACCTTTTGACCGGAAGGTGACGCTGCTCCGTGATGCGCTGGCCAACGGGTCGGAGAAACTCAAGCGACCGACAAGGTCGAGGTTCCGGAAAGCATTGAACTCCAGCGTGCCGATCCCGGCGCCAAGGGGCATTGTTCTGGTGACGGCATTAATTACGTCGTTTGTGCGCGCCAGACGAATGAACGGCGCGTTGACGGTGAACGAAGCCCCGGCAGCAGCGATGACGGCGGGACCGCTCGTCTGCAAATCAAACAACTTGCCCAGCGTCAAACTGACCGCGCCGCCAATGCCGTCGACAGTGAAGCCGTTAAACGCAAGAAGCGTATCGAACCCGGCGCCGCTCGCGCCGATCTGGCTCGAGAACAGGACATTGTCGGCACGCACGCCCGTATCGGTTTGCCGCATTACAGGATCGAGCCATTCGAGCGTTCCGCCCTCGGCCAGCGGTGCGCCGCCCTGCGCCGTAATCGCGCTGCCGCCGAGCGTCCCGCCGCTCAACAGACTTAGTCGCCCGCCATTGCTCCATTGCAGGGTTCTTGCGTAGGTCGCCGGGCTATCGGCCACATCGAACGATGCAGAGGCCCCGCGCAGGTTGATCGTCGAGCCTGGAAGCGCGTTCAGCGTCTGTGTGGAAAGAGTGTCAACACTCAACGGCGAGCCTGAAGGTTCGCGGGTCAAGATAACCGCACCCGCCGCGATCGTCCCGCCTGCGATGACCCGGCCCGTCACCTGCGCCAAACCGGTCGGAAGCAGTGGCGGACGCGGGTTGATCAGCGCCGTCCCCGACAAGTCGGTCACGCTACCGGCAGCGAACCGGATACCCTCATCAGCGTCCAGCCTGCCGAGGATATATACGTTCTTGTTGAAGTATTGACTGGCGAAGACATCCTTATTCGTCAGGCGTGTTGTCCGTGCGACATCACCAAAAAGGATCGCGCTGGTTAGTGTGCTTTCGCTATAAGGCCCGTCGCCTGTCGCGCCGCCGAGGATTTCGCGGAGACCGTTGCCGCCGAGCGCTGCATCACGAATGCCGAACCCGAAACGGGTCGCGCGGGCAGCCTGCTCAGGCGAGAAATTCTGAATGATCGAGCCGCCCGCGATCCGGATCGTGCCCGCATTGAGCAGCTTCGATACGTTGATGGCCGCGCCCGCAGCGCCGACAATTGCGCCGCCAGCTTCGACGTCGAGTTCGGTCAATCCGCCGAGACGCAGATTCGCTGCCCTCTGATCGAACGGGTCGGCGGGCTTAACGGGTGTAATGAACGAAAGGTCGCCCCCCGTCTGGAGCGCAGTCAACCGGGCCGCCGTCGCGGCATCGACAAGCGGCGAGCGAACCCATTGCGTCAGATCGAGCGTGTCGTTGGCCGCGACACGATACAAGCTTGTCTGGGCGAAATATGACGAACCGACGACGCCGCTGAAAAGATTCTTGACGACCTTTGAGTCATTTACCGATAAATCGAGCGTCGCAAAACCGGTCGTTTTAAGAAAGTCCAACCCGACTCCCGCGCCGCCGGTTGTCACGTCCGAACCCATCGCCAAATTCGGCGCGACCAATGTAAACGTTCCGCCACCGGCAAAGCCGAAACCAGTCAGTGACTTGGCCGAGAAGCGAACCTCGGACGTCGGATCATCGGGTAAGACTTGCGTTGGGATGCGTTCGCCGCTCACGGTGTAAGGTGAAGTTGCGACAGGATAAATCGTGGCGGCAGAGCCGTTTGTGAGTGATCGCACCACTGGCGTTGCATAGCTTGTGCGATTGATGAGCGAGATGTTGCCGCCCCTGGCCGTGAGCTGCAATCTGCCAATCGAGTTAACATACCCGCCCGAGGAGACATCGAGCAATGCCTGGTCGGCAATAACGAGACTGCTGTTCGACGCGATCGCGCCTAATGTCGTGAGGCTTACCGACCCCCCATCGGCATAGCCCGCGCCTGTCGTTTCCCCGGCAAATTTGCCGAAATCATTCACCCACAGGCCTGCAGCCGAAACTGTGGCACCGACAATGATGTCAGCAAGACGCGGCGGATTTGTAAGCGAAGGGACAGGTTCGGTCCGGAAAGCCGAGCCCGCGCCGCCAGCTCTACCAGCGATCGCGGCCGCAATCGCGCCCGAAGGTACGGTGATCTTGCCGTCGAGCGTGATCGTCCGCCCGGCAATGACCGAGAGCGCACCGCCATTGGCGAGGCGCACATCCGTGTCTGCTCCGAATGTAACCTTGCCGCTGGAGTATAGTGACAGGCCCGACAGGCCGGCACCCAGAAGTGCCGCATCCGAAAGCAGTATTTCGGATAACGGCCGTGCAACCGCTGATCGATCACCGTGGTAAACGATTATATCAGCCCCATATGACGCTTCGTTCGCAGTCGCGTCGCGCCTTCCAGCCGACACGATCAAAGCGCCGCTTGAGGACAATTGTGAAGCCGTTGCCTGAAGTTTGCGCGGGTCGCCTGCGATGGCAGAGTCCCGCGTACCGCGCATGCCGCCCGCCGATTGGCGCACGCCTGCAAACGCGCGACCGTCCAGCAGGCCTTCGATATTCATCGTCGTTGCCGTCAGGCTCAGCGAACCGGCATCGCGGCCCTCGTCATAGCCAACTTCCAGGCGCCCGCCCTGTAACAGCGAATTGGCAAACGTGCGCGATACGCCGAATTTCGCCTGAATTTCGGTAAAGCCGTCGCCCACCGCGATATAATTGTCGTTCGGGTCGGCCCTGCCGATTTCCACAATCCGCCCGTCAGAGGTCAACAGCTTGCTGGACCGCACGAAACCGTCGCCAAAACGGAGCCAGCCCCCCGAAAAATCGATGACCGAACCCTTTGAAATATTGATCGTTGGCGCTTGAACCGGCGTGACGTTCCCAAGCGACGCGTTCGTCAATTGTGTTGTCGCCGTGGCAACCGTCAAACTGACTGTGCCGCCGCGCGTCATCAGTTCGGCCGCCGTGACGGGTATCTGGCTCGCAGCGCTGCCCGCTTCGATCAGCGGCGAACCGACCCACGCCACCCCGTCATTGCGCACGCCCGAAAGCCGCGGATCGACGTAGACCGTTGCCCCGTTCAGCGTGAAATCGCCATTGGTCGTCACTTCGCGATAAGTGGGCGAGTCACGAAGTTCGTTGCGCTTCAACGGATCGATCATCAGGCTGTTGCGCGACGGATCGATCTGAAGGTCTTTCACGCCGCCGACGTCGATGACGGCGCCGGCAAGGACGTCGATGTTACCGAGCGAAAGCGGCTGATAAATCGGCTGCGTCAGATTAGGTTCGATGAACCCCTTGCCGCCCACGACCAGATCGGCATTCGGCGCAAGCAACAGCGATTTTTCGTCGAATTTAACCGCAGCAGGCCCGAAGAACGATGCGGCTAACTGGCTGGGATTACTTTCATCGAATCGGCCCCGCGAAAGGTAGATATTACCGATCTCGATTTTGGTGGATTTGAACGCAGGCGGTGCAAGGGAGGTGCCGATCGGCACGGTCTCGCCATTGGTATCGGGTGTGACCACGATACCGCTCGCATTCGTCTTGTCGCCCAATAAAATCGTCTCGCCTGTCAGCGAAATCTTTGCATTGCGGGCAACACTCGTCGTCGAGGCCAGCAGCCCCAGGTTTGTAACCGTTCCGCCCTCGCCAGTGCCAAGCGATATGTATCCGCGTGGAACATGGACGAGTCCGGAATTCGCGACAGCACCGTCCAAACCGAACCATGAGCGCAAAACCAGGCCTCGGACGTCCGGACCGATCCCCGTGACAATGTCGGTTGTCGTCGCCGCCCCTGTAGAAACCGCGTAGGCTATGGCACGCCCGGCCTGAAGACTAACCTGCCCCTCGGGTGCAGAAAGGATCCCGGCATTGCTCACGCTCGGAGCCGTCGCAATGATGAACCCGCCACCAATCGCATTTACCGTTGCACCGCGATCGATTGTTATCCCGCCCTCCGACGGGATATTCGTGAAGTTGTCGACTGCGTTAAGCACGCTGGAAACAAGGTAAATCGGTTTGCCGTCCACGGCGACCGAGCTCTGCAGCCCTGACGCGAGAAACGTCAGATTTCGGTCGGCGATCGTGGCAACAGCATCTGCCAAACTTGAATTGACGTCTGTCGGATCGATCAACTTCCGGGTGGTGAAACCACCGATGTCGAGCGAACTCACCAACAACGAGTGCAGATTGACCTGCGAACCTTTTTCGAAAACGACACCGCGTGAATTGATGACCGCCACCGTGCCATCGGCCGTGATTGATCCCAGGACGCGGCTTGGCGCAACCGAATTGGCGACGCGGTTCAGCGCAACCCAGCCGGGCTGGGCAACGCCGTTCAGCTTCTGCTCGAAATTCAGGGTCGTGTTTGCGCCGACGTCAAAGCGATTCCAAGAAAGGATCGCACGGCTGTCGCTCTGGACGATCGTGACGAGCGGCTTGCCGTCCTTGTCGACCTGCGTCGGCAAACGTGCGCCCTGCCATGTGTTCACGCCCGTCGGGTCAAGCGCGGTGACCGTGCCGGTCCGAACGGGATCGAGCCCTGCACCGGCATTGCTGCCATCGGCACCCGTAAGCCCGTCCCTCACGGCAGCCAGCGTCGGATTGCGGATCGCGGCAATCGCAGCTTTCTGCGCCTCGAGGATCGCCCCGCGCATATTGTTTGCCAGCGCTTGATGCTCGACCGAGCGAGCGAGCACTTCGCGCATCCCCACAGGGCGCATCGGCACCGCATTCGCAGGCGTCACCACCACCGGCGCGACACCCAGCGATGCGCGCAAGGCGGCAAGCTGCGCGCGGGCGGGGGTCGCGTTCATCGTCAATGCAAGTGCCACAAGGCTCGTCGTTTGAAGCAGCCTGTACCCCGCGCGCTTGCTATGCACCGTTCGAACTGCCTGAGTGCCTTGCATACGGTCGCCCGCCCAGAATTTGAGGATCCGAAACATGACGATTCGGTTAATTCTTGGGGTAGGAGCGTTATGTTGCAGTCTTTTGAAACTAATTGGTCACTGGCCAATGTTCTCCTTAGCGCGTCCGGAAACGGGACGCTGCCGACCCTTCAGAATTTCGCTTCGAGGTCGATCTGCAGAACGTCGATTGCCAACGGCTCAAGTCCGGAGATCTGGTTTGCACTCAACCAGCGACCGCCAATTGTGACCTTGTCGAAAATGCCATATTTGCCGCCGACGAAATACCCTTTGGCGTTGGTGCCGCCCAGATGGAAATTACTGTCAGTCAGGCTGTCCAGCACCGCGTCCGACTCGACATAGCGATAGCCAAGCTGAGCGTTCCATTGCCCGCGGGCGGCGACATCGTCATAGCCGATCGACGCTTTTGCTTGGTAGCCTGATGGACCGCCGGCAAATGCGCGCGGATTTACTGTTGCACATAGCGTTGTGCCCCCTGCGCCGCCGTTGTTGAATGGTTCGCCCGCGACGCCGTAGCGACAAATGTCAGTTCGTTTGAAAGAAAGATTGCGCAGATAATTGCCGCTCACTTTCACGAAAGTTTTCTCGCTGATCGGAACACGTACCGATGCATTGATGTCTAAAATGTCATAATCGAAAGCAAGTCCGAGCAATTGATTCTGGTCGGCGGGGAGTGCACGGGTCGCATCTGGATTGATGACAATGTTCCGCAGGCCGAATACCGTGTTGCCCTTACGCAGTGAAAAAGCCCGGAAGGAGTCGGTCGAACATTCGGTCGCGCCAAGGTATAGCACACAAGGTTCTGAAAACTGACCCTGTACACCCTGGAAACTATGATAGGCTGCGCTGGCGCTCACCTCGACATTATCCATGATTGCTGCACCGACCGTAATCTGTCCCGAATAAAGATACTTCACCGGCGCCTTGCGCTTGACCTGCTGGGTATTCGGGAAATCGCCCGAATTGAAATCGAGCGGGAAAGCACCGCCGCGAATTGCGAGCTTGAAGTCGTCACTGATAAACTGGCCACCGTTGAATTCCGCTGCCACGCCGTCGAATCGGACATCGTCGTCGAACAAGAGGTCGGTCGACACAAACGGGTTGGGAAAGCGCCCGAAGCTCGCTTTGAAGAGATCACTTGGTGCAAGTCTCAGATAGGCTTGGTCGAGCCAGATATTGCGTTTGGCCAATCCGCCACCAAGCGTCTGGTTGAAAGAAATCGGACTGTTGTCGTTTCCTGTCGCGACAGCCGTTACGACACTGACACCACCGCCGAGTTCAGCCTTCAGTCCAATCCGGCCGCGGATCCGCAAGCGGTTGACCCGATCGACGGTCGAATTGACATAGGGAATCGAAAGCGCGGTGGTGATCGGGAAAGGTCCGGCCGCATTGATGCGCGCGAAATCGAAGATGAACGGCGAATTCGCTTTCGAATAGAGGTCGGATTGCGAGCGGAAGCGGAAATCACCGAACAGGCTGATGCGTTTTGTCCATTCTGGTGCGGTCTGACCCGGGCTTGCCCAGCCCTCGGTCTTGGCCTGCGCCAGAACTTCGGTGCGGATTTCGTCGCGGATCTGGTTGCGCACGGTTTCGGGGATATAGGGCACGCGGATCGCGCCAGGGGCAGCATCGGGCAACGCAGCATTTGCAGTCTGGGTCGGAGCAGCCGCGCGCGCCTGCACAGCTTCGGCCTCGGCCTGCGCCATGAGTGCATCGCCAGCATCCTTCTTTAACACCCCCTGCTTCACGAGCTGGCGGACAAGATTGACCATGGAGCTTTCCGACGGTGCCGCGGCAGGCGCTGCATCCTGTGCGTGTGCAACGCTCAGTGAAGCCACGCTGATGAGCATACTGCACGTCAGAAGGCGCATCCTTTGCATTGTTGTTGCGGCAGTCATGATCAATTCCTCTTTGCTTTTCCGCGCCATGGCGCCTGTGTTCATCTTTGCATTTAGAAGGATCGGCGACCGGTCACGGTCACGCGCTGGGGAAATCTCACTTGCGACGGTGGTGCTTCGAGGCCACGCGTGCTTTTCAAGATCGCCAGCAAGATCTGGTCACGTTTGGCGTCGCCGGTCGAGCTCAGCAGTTCGGCACTCGTCACTTGCCCTGCGCTGCCAACCGAAATGGCAAAGACGGCTTTGAAAGCGAGCCGGTTGACTTTCTCGTTGTCGAGAATGCGATCCTGAAGCTCGCGCCCCAGATTGCCGCGATACATTGCATCGCTGAACCCGCCGCCACCACCGCCGCCGCAGGGCGGTTTGAGGCATGTGCCGGCAGAGCCCGTGCCGCCCATCCCGCCGCCTTTGCCCGCCGACAATCCGAAACTGTCACTCCCGGCCGAGGGTGCCGCATCCATCTGCATCGGTGCAGGGGTATCGGGCTTGGCGGCAGGCTCGGGCGACGGCGTCGGCGTTTCGGTTGGCTCGGGCGGCTTTTCCTGCGGCTCGGGTGGCGGCGGCGGGGGTGGCGGTGGCGGTGGCGGTGGCAGCAAATCAGGCGCGGCCGTAATCGTCCGCTCGTCTTTTGCCTTGATCGTCACGGGCACCGTCAACTGGCGATAAACAAACCAAAGGATCCCCAGGATGAGCAAGCCGCCGATGACATAGGTTACCCAGCGCTTTGCGTCGCTTTCGCCCGGGGCCTTGAAGGCTGCTTGGTCGGCCACGTGTCGGTCCCCGCTCTTTGCGCTAGGCCGCAGTCGGCTTGCCGGTGACCAGCCCGACCTTGCTCAGGTCGAGACGGCGGCACAGGTCAAGCACTTCGGTGATCTTGCCGTATTGCGCCGTCTGGTCGCCCTTGAGCACGATCGGCAGATCGGGGTTCGAGGCCTTCTTGCTGCGAAGTTGCGCTTCGAGTTCGGGAAGCGTCACGGGAAAGGCATCCATGAAGATCTGCCCTTCGCTGTTGACCGTAATCGCGACTGTCTTGGGCTGGACCAGGCTCTGCGCAGCCGACGCCTTGGGCAGATCGACCTTGATGCCCTGGACGCTTGCCGTCGCCATCAGGATGAAGATGACCAGCAACACATAGGCAAGATCGAGCATCGGCGTGATGTTGATGTCGTCATAGGCCTTGCGGCCACCACCGGCTTTCATGTCATGCGCTCCTCGTTCTTGGCCATTATTCTGCAGCTATCTTGAAGGGGGGCGGGGTATGCGCGGCGTCGGCCTGAACCTCCGCAAGGCGCGTGATCAGCCGGTCTACGAACACGCGCATGTCGTCGGCGAGCTTGCTGATCCGGCCATTCAAGTAGTTGTACCCAAACAGCGCCGGGATAGCTGCGGCGAGTCCGGCAATCGTCGCGAGCAGCGCCGCCGCGATGCCCGGTGCGATCGCGTTGACGTTCACGTCGCCTGCCATCGCCACGCCGCCAAATGTGCTCATCACGCCGATAACGGTGCCGAGCAGTCCGATGAACGGCCCGCCCGAAATCGCGATCGTCAGGACGACCATCAAGCTGTCGAGTTTCTGGTTTTCGGTCACCGCAACGGCATCGACTGCAGCGCGCATCGCTTCGACGGCCTCACCCGACAATGCCCGTTCACCATGCGTGCGCTTACGAATCGCCAGTTCATCGATGCCTTCCTTGTAAAGACGACCGAGCGGCGACTTGTTGATATAGGTCACTTCCTGCGGTGTGATGCCCGCGATCTGGTCAACCGGTACAAGCTCCTCATGCATCTCGCGAAAGCGCTTCATGAACACTTTGTTGCCGCGATCGGCAGCGTTCAGATAGGTGATCTTGGAAACCATCACCCCGATCGCGCCCGCGAGCAGCAACATGCAAAGCGCGATGATACCGATGTCGAGGGTATGGATTTTGCTGATGATGAACCAAAGCACGCCGCCGTCGCCGCCCGCTTCCTCGGCACTCTCGGCGACGCCGACCAACTTCGTGCCCGGGCCTTCGGCATTTGCCATTGCCAGCAGCATGTTGGCGGGCCGCGCAACCTTCGACAGGCGCACTTCGTCCATTTCGCCCGTAAAGGGCCGACCTTCTGCGCCACCGATGTTGATCGGACCCGTCAGGGCAGGCAGCGCGACTGATGCGGCAGCGGCTTCGATGCCATTGACATAAAGGCGGACTGTCTCGCCGTCGGCGACAGCCGCAAGATGACTCCACTGCCCCTGCTTGAGCGCAGTCGCCGCTTGCGTCCGTGCGCCGCCGAGCGCCACGAACGGCGCGCCGTTATTCATCCCGATGATCATCGGGCCACGTGCGAAAAGTGCTGCCTCACCCGCCAGCTGGTCAGGCTTTACCCAGGTCGAGAATGTGAATTGCGCACCCGCAGGCATCGCCAGCGATGGCGAATCACTGATCGTCAGTGCGCCCTGCCCGGGGAAACGCGCCCCGCGTCCGATCACCGATGCGTCGTTGACGCTGACCACCGGACTTGCCGAATTGTTGGCGTTCGCTGTCGCGTCGCCGGCAGGTTGCCCCGCCGCGCTACTGAAGTGATAAACCGCGAGATAGTCGGGGTCGAAACTGCCCTTCATATCGTCGCCGACGGGGGCATTTGCATTGCCGAAATAAAGCCAGAGCTGCTTTTTCTCACCACCGTTGAGTGCAGGAAGCGAGACCCAGACGCTCGCCATGCCTTCGGCATAGCTCTCGATATGATAGGGCAAGGGGGTCTTGTCGTCGCTGTCGACAATGCGCAGGTCGGCACCGTTTTTTGCTGCCTGAGCGAAGGAGAAGTTGCCGTCGGTCAGTCTTATCAGGACGACCGTGCGCCCGACCGTGCCACTCATGCTCACGCCCGACGGCGACGTGTCGACGGTCACTGCCTTGCGATAGGTCCAGTCATCGTTCCACCACGCATGCGCCGGGGTCGTTATCGCGATCAACGATAGCAACAGTGAAACGAAGAACTTGGTCATGGCTTGTCCCCTGATCATGCGCATATTCTAGAATTCGCTTTTGGCGCTGAAAGTGATCCGCGGATCGCCCTTGCGCACATTGGTGGTCGAAACGACCGGCACGCCGACGACAATCTCGCCCGACACCCGGTTGAACAGCTTCAGTCGCGCGCCGCCGCCGACACTGCCGATCTTGAACTCGGCCCGCTGGTCGAGCAGCGGGCTGATCACCCGGGTGAACCCTGATTCCGCGAAACTGAAAAAGCGCAACTCGTCGACGAACGAACCCAGATATGTCGCAAACGAAGGCGTTCGGAATTCGACCGATCCGACAAAGCCGTTATCACCGACGATTTCCGACTGGAAATAGCCGCGAACAGTCGAGACACCACCAAGCGCAAATTGCTCGTTGGTGACGAGATGCGCGTCGGCATATTGCCCGGAAAATCGCGTCAAGGCGACCCAGTCACCCTTGAATGCAGCGGTGTAGGTCAGGTCGAGATTGATGTGCCCGAAATTCTCGATGCTATCGACGTCCTTGGCACGAAAGCCCTCGATGACATCGCATTCCTGGATGATGTTCGGGTTGCGGCAGCGCTCGCGCTTCAGGATCCGCAGACCCAGCGTGCTATTGAGGTTGACTTCGAGCTGCTCCGATTCAGTCGCTTGCGAAAAGCTGTAGCCGAGCACGAGCGGGACATACTCGATCGGCGATTTGCTGACCAAGGTGCCCTTGACGATGATGTCCTGTTTGAAATTCTTGTAATCCAGCCCGACGCTGAACCCGTGATAGGCCTTGGTTGTCGGCAGCCTGTAGATTGCGCGGCCGCCGATCTGATAGCCGTTGCCGAGCACGTTCGTGCCCCCAAGCGCCGCAACATCGCTGTTCGATCTGTAGCCATAAGTGACCAGCGTCCATGGCGTGTTGAATAACGGCACCGAATATGATGCCGACACAACCGAAGTGTCGCGCTGGCGTTGCGGCGAAAGAACGAAGCCTGTTGTCAGTGTATGCCCCGCACGCCACAAATCGGTGTAGCGCGCCGTGCCCGAAAGGCGCAGCGGCTTGGTATTGGGGCTGTTGTCGTTGTTAAGCTCGAACGTGGCATGCAGCGGAAACTGGTCGCGGACTCTGACTTCGGCGTCGATCGTGCCCGGAATGACACCCGCCTTGAAACGCGGGGTGAGTGAGCGATCGGGATAACGATTGGCCGTGTTGATGTCGGCCTGGAGCGCCTTGAAATCGACCGGCTTGCCCGGCGCGAGCGAGGGAAGGCTCCTTACCACTGCTTTTTCCGAATGGAATTTGGCGTTGGATACCGTAATTGTGCCCACGGGGACTTCGTTGACCTTAAGCTGGACAAGGCCTTGCGCGAAGACCGTATCGAGCTGCGGCGGCGTTTCGACAATCACCGCCTCGTAACCCCGCGCGGCATAAACGTCCTGGATGGCTTTGCGCGCGCTTTCCACGTCGGCCGAAGATTTGTCGGGGCCGACGAACGGATAGATGGCTTTTTCGATGTCGCTTGCTGTCAATTGCGTAACGCCGACGACATCGATCGCCCGAATCGGGAAAGACTGAGGGGCAACGACAGCAGCGGGCTGTACGGGCGGGCTGGGGGAAATTTCCCGCGGGATCGTTCCCGGCATCGGTTCCACGGGTTGCGGAACGGCAGACGCTCCCGGAACCGGGACATCGCCCTGCTGCGCCAGCACCGGAGCGCCACCGACCATCAGTGCGATGGGGAGCACGGCACGCAACGAAGGCATGGCCGAGGGGCGAGAAACATTAAGCATCTAAAGTGCGGAGCCCCTGAGAGTTTCTGGATGTGCGCGACTGCCAGACGCCGACATGTGCATCCCAATTGTTTAGTTTTTGCGACTCTTTACGTCACGGTGACATGATGGTGGCGGTTGCTGGTCATGCCAGAGTCACACAGGTGCCTTAGCGGCCAAAAATCGATCGGGACTCATTGGTTACTTTTATGTCATCTAAGATTTTGGCGATCATTTTGGCATTAGGAATTGGCATCGCTGGTTGTGGAACGGCTGCGGTGCCTGATGCGGGCATGACGATCCCGTCACGAACATTCCGCTGCAAACTCGGTCTCGCGCTCAATCTCGATCCAACGAAAGAGCAGCGGATGGACGAAATCAAATATGAGGGGTCGCACAACTTTACGGTGTTCGTCCCGGCGGCAATTTCGCGCGGCGCACCGGCACCCGACGCCGCCGATCCGACGACGGCGGCCAACCCGACGACACAGGTGCTTTCCGATCCCTCCGGGCTGCGCCGCGGCGTTCCGGCGGGTTTTGAACGCGTGGTCGATTTATGGCCGGAACGTGTCGAACTGACGCAGACGATCAAGCGCCCGCTGGCCCATTTCATGGTAATCAATCAAATCGACGAAACGACGCGGACGGCCAATCTATTCATGACGACCGCGACAGACGTCGCCGCAATGAACCTGAAAACCGTCTATCAGGGTCCATGCAGCTATGCGCTCGGTACGCGATGATCGTCGTTTTGCATCGAAGGACGGGCGTGCTGGCTTCGCGCGACGACCACTGTAAAGTTCGACCCGTTGCCATACACCGTCGCCGATAAAGGACTGATCAGTGGATAGTTTCGACGGCTTTGGTCGAGCGCGCGATGAAAGCAGTGACGGCCTGAACGCCGGACCCGAGTTGCGCGCACATTATGCGTCGCTTGAAGCGCTGTTCCGCGCGCGGGCAATCCTGACCGACGAAGCATTCAAGCGCGCCCTCGTTGTCCAACACGGCAGCGGCGAGCGCCTTGACGCCGTCCTCACACGGCTTGGTCTTATCACCGAACAGTGCCTCGCCGAGGCAATTATTGCTGCCACCGGCCTGCCGTTTTGTCCGCAGGATCAGTATCCGCTCACCGCAGTCGGCGGGGTCGAGCCCTCGCTTGCGTTCCTGCGCGACAATCGCTGTGTTCCGGTCGCGTTCGACGGCGCGTTCGCTCGGGTCGCCGTCGTCAACCCGTTCGATCCATTCCTCGAAAAATCGATGGCCTTCCTGTTCGACAGACCGATTGCGTTCGTCATCGGCCGCGGCAGCGACATTGATGCGGCCATCGACCGGCTTTACCGCAGTGACGTGCCCGAGGCCGAAAGCGAACCCGACGTCGAAGGCGAAGACCTCGAGCGTTTGAAGGACCTTCTCAGCGATGCGCCCGTAATCCGTGCGGTCAATCGAATGATTGCGATGGCGACCGACGCGCGCGCGTCGGACATTCATGTCGAGCCGACCGATGACAGCTTGGCAATCCGCTTCCGCGTTGACGGCGTTCTGCGCGACATGCCACCGCTTCCGGCCGCGATGCGCGCATCGATCGTTTCTCGCATCAAAATCATGGCCGCGCTGAACATCGCCGAACGCCGCTTGCCGCAAGATGGGCGGTTACGCCTCGCGGTGCGCGGACATGAAATCGATCTGCGCGTGGCGACCGCGCCGTCGATCCACGGCGAAAGCGTCGTCATGCGCATCCTCGATCGCTCGAAGCTTGCGCTCGATTTTGCGACACTCGGATTCTCCGACGCACTCACAGCGCAGCTGCGCACCGCAATACACACGCCCCATGGTATTGTCCTCGTGACCGGCCCGACCGGCAGCGGCAAAACGACGACACTTTACGCAGCACTTGCCGAACTCAACCAGCGCCAGCGCAAATTACTGACGGTCGAGGACCCGATCGAGTACCGCTTGCCAGGCGTTGTCCAGACGCAAGTCAATCCGGGCATCGGCTTCACGTTCGGCGCAGCGCTGCGCTCGTTCCTGCGCCAGGATCCGGACGTCATGATGGTCGGCGAAATTCGCGACACCGAAACCGCCGAGATTGCAGTGCAGGCGGCGCTGACCGGCCACATGATCCTGTCGACGCTGCACACCAATACGGCGCCCGGCGCAGTAACGCGCCTGCTCGACATGGGGATCGAGCCGTTGCTGCTGAGCTCGGTCCTCACTGCCGTGGTCGCGCAACGGCTCGTCCGCCGCTTGTGCCCGGCATGCCGCGAAGAACGGCCGACCGAGGACGCGCTTGTTCCAATATTTGTGAAGGCGGGGATCGCTGTGCCCGAGCATGTCTGGCATCCGGTCGGCTGTCCGCAGTGCAGCAACACCGGCTATGCCGGACGCATGGCGATTTTCGAGCTTCTGATTGTCGATCAAGAGATTGCGGCGTTGATCCTTGCGCGGCAGGACACGCGCGCGATCGCAGCGGCGGCGGGCCGGAAGGCGATGCGTTCGCTGCTCCACGACGGCCTGCGCCGCGCGGTCGAAGGCGTTACCGCCGTCGAGGAAGTGCTCCGCGTCGTGAGCGAGGATTGACGGTCGTGACCGCATTTCAATACCGAACCATAATGCCGGATGGTTCGTCGCGGCGCGGATCGATCACCGCCAATAACCTGGCTCAGGCGGTCGATCAGGTCCGTTCGACGGGTGGTATACTCGTCGATGTCCAGCCCGTGCGTGAGACAGCAAAGACACGCAGGACGCAGCCGAGCGGTGCCGCGAATGCCGCCGTCGCGCTCCTGATCGGCGAACTTGCGGTGCTTTTGAAAGCCGGACTCCCGCTCGACCGCGCGCTGGGGCTGGCAATCGGCAATATCGAGCCCCAGAAACTCGCCGAGCGCTTTGCCCCGCTGCTGCTCGCGGTGCGCGAAGGGCAGCCTTTGTCTGGCGCGTTTGCGCAGGCAACCGATCTCGTCAGTCCGACGGCGGTCGCCATGACCGAAGCCGGCGAAGCAAGCGGCACGTTGCCCGATGCCTTGACGCGCCTTGCCGAAATGCTCGAGCGTGCGGCCGAGCTTCGGCGGCTCGTCATCACGTCGCTGATTTATCCGATCGCGCTGCTTGTCATTGCTGTCGGCGTGATCTTGCTGATGCTTCTCGTCGTCGTGCCGCAATTCGAATCACTGATGGGAAAGAACGCCGCGCAGCTGCCCGCTGCGTCGCAATGGGTGCTCTGGGCAAGCAGCGCATTGCGCGCGAATGGCCTACTCGTGTTTTTCGGGTTGATCGTCACGGGCATTGCGGCGCGCTTCATGCTTATGCGACCCGCCGTGCGCTTGGGCCTTGACCAGTTCGTTCTTCGCGTTCCGCAGCTCGGGGCCCTCGTCCAGCGTCTCGATACGGCGCGGTTTGCGCGCACCCTCGGTGCGCTTGTCGAAGGGCAGGTCTCGCTGCCCGTGGCCGTCACACTGGCGCAGCGCACGATCCGCAATAGCCATATCAACGCCGCGATGTCGAAGATCGCCGACGGCATCCGTGAAGGTGATGGACTTGCAGCGCCGCTTGCTGCGGCCCGGATCATGCCCGATATTGCGATCGGCTTCGTGCGCACCGGCGAGGAATCGTCGCAGCTTGGCATGATGCTCAGCCGACTCGGCGATGTCCTCGATCGCGACGTGAAGGTTCGGCTGACGCGCGTTGTTGCCATCCTGACGCCGCTGATCACGGTCATCCTCGGCGCCGCCGTCGCGGGAATTATCGCGGCGATCATGTCTGCCATTCTCGGCTTTAATGACCTGGCGATCGCGCAGTGAAAAAGCCATTCGCCAACGGGTTTACCCTTCTCGAAATGCTTGTCGTTATCGCGGCGGCGGGATTGATTGCGGCCATCGGCTTTCCTGCAATCGACAAGTCCATCAGCTCTCGCGCATTCAACACGGCAGCGGTGCAAGTCGAGCTGGCAATACGCCAGGCGCAGGCGACAGCAATCCGCGAGAACCGGACCGTCAGGCTGGCACCATTCGTGAAAGCCGATCCGCGCACCGGGTTGGCATTGACGCGCAGTGCTTTGCCCGTGGATATCGATATCGAACAACCGGCCGCGCTTCGCTTCTTTCGCGACGGAACATCGAGCGGCGGTATCTTTGCGATGAAGTCGCGCTCGCGTCGTTTCAGCGTGACAATCGATCCGCAAACCGGCGTCGTCACGTCGCGCTGGGCATGACCCGTGACCGTCGCCATTATGAGGCCGGTTTCGGCCTGATCGAAACGTTGATCGCGCTGGCAATCATTGCCACGATCATGGGCGTCACCTTTCAGACGTTGGCAAGCAACGCGCGCACGACCCAGACGATGATCGATCGCCGGATGGCAGTCCTGGTTGCGAAATCGGCACTCGACGGCGCAATCGGTGCAAATGCGACGGGCAACGAGCGGCAGGCAGGCATTGCCGGGTCGCTACGCTGGCGAGTCAGCGTGCAACCGTATTTATCGCGCAGCGGAACGGCACCGGCGCTCAACCTTATCACCGTCACGGTCGAACGCGCTGACACCAACCGCCCCGTGCTGCGACTGCGCTCGCTCAGACTCGGGCGCTGATTGTGATCACCCCCCCGGCCGCTTGCCGCCGCGATCGCGGCTTCACGCTCGTCGAAATGCTGGTCAGCCTCGCATTACTTGGCATGGTTGCCGCTATGTTGCTCAATGGCCTTCGCACCACCAGCCTGTTCGGTCAGCGCAGTGCAGGGCAATTCGAAGCCGACGAAAGCGTCATCGCGGCACAGCGCGTGTTGCGCGACCGGATCGAACAATTGCGGCCGGTCGTCGATCCCGACAGCGCAGTCGCGATCGTGGATGCTGTTGGCGATCAAAGTGCGTTCACTTTCCAATCCGTTCCGCTCGCGCGCAACGAGCCCGACAGCCTCTGGCGTTACCGGATAATCCTTACGCCCGCTGGTGATCTTACGCTGCTCACGGCAAACAGCCTTGACGACCGTCACGATTTCATGATGCCCGGTTCAAAGGGGTGGCAGCCAATTATACTCCTCAAAAACGTCCAGTCGTTCCAGATCAATTATTTTGGCGCGCGCCAGACCGGGTCGGGCACGTCGTGGCAAATCAACTGGTTCCAACGCCCGCAGCCGCCCGCACTTGTGCGCATTCGTGTCGCCCTGAGGTCCGGCGACCGACGCGTCTGGCCTGATTTGATCGTCCGGCCGCGCGCGACGGACAACACCGCGTGCAGGATCGATGTGCTGACCGGCCGGTGCGGAGCATCGTCATGACGCTCAACGACCTGCTGAACAGTGATCTCACGACGCTGCGACATGAAGCGCGGCGGGGGTTTGACTGGTGGATCGATGAACTTGCTGCACTGGTGCCGTCGTCGCTCCAGCGCTTCGGCCAGCGCAACCGGCAAATGCTGACCCTCGACGATGGCGTGTGGCATGATGCCGCAACAGGCGACGCGCTTGGTCGCGCGCCAAGCGACGGTGCGATCATCGTCATCAACGAAAATCAGCTTCTTGTGCGCGAGGTCACGGTACCACCGATGTCGGCCAGCGAGGTGAACCGGATGCTTGCGCTCAACGCCGGTCGTTATTTCCCGATGCCGACCGAATCGATATTGCTTTCAGCCACCCCCCGTCGCACGCGGACTGATGAAGGCTTGATGACAGTGGATGTCGCGGCGCTGCCGATCACGCGGGCGACGGCAATTGCCGTAGCCATCTCGGCGACCGGCCTGATACCCGCCGCAGTGCGCGTCTTGCGCGACGAGCACGTGGATCCGCGCTTCGATTTCCTTCCGCAGATGCAGCGTAGCGGGCTACTCGGTTCGCATCGACCCGGTCGCGCAAATTGGTGGGCCGTGGTTGCCGCGCTCGCGCTTCTCAACATTGCGATGCTTTCCTGGCGCGACACGGCAGATATCGAGCGGCTGCAGGCGCTTGTCGATGGCCAGCGACCGGCTGTCACTGTGGCGCAGCGTATTACGGCGCGGATGCGGGCGATGAACGCGCACGCGCAACGCGCTGCGCTGCAGCGTCAGCAACGTGAACCGTTGTCGACTCTGGCCGCGATCACGCAGGCCGTTCCGGACGGCGCGTGGGTCCAGCGCTACGCGTGGGACGGCGCAACGCTCCGGCTGACCGGTTACCGTTCGCGCGATACCGATGTTGCAAGCGCGCTTCGCAAGCTTCCAGGATTTGCCAACGTCAAGAGCGCGCAGACCGACTCGATCGCCGAAACCGCAACGGGGCAGCCATTCGACCTCGTCGCCGAAATTGCGCAACGCTGATGGCGCTTCTACCCACCCGCAGCCTTTCGCCACGCGAGCGCGGCCTCGTTGCGATCCTTATTCTGGTCGCGGTCATTGGGTTGATCTGGCTGGCCGTCGTTGGCCCGATCCTGTCCGGTTTCAGCGACCGTGCCGCAAAGCGCACATTGTTGACCCGACAATATCAGCAGCACCAGCGTATCATCGGCTCGATCCCGCGGCTGCGGCGGCAAGCCGAGCGACAGCGTGAGCAGCTTCGCAACGTCGTTATGACCGCTCCCACCAAGGCAGCAGCGCTCACCAGTCTGCTGGACCGTGTGCAGAAAACGATCGAAGACGTCGGCGGTGAAGTCCGCGCAGTCGATGACGCGACGGATGACGAGGCGGCGGTTCGTGCGCGGGTTTCTGCGCGCATGACCCTCGGACAATTGACAACGGTGCTGACACGCCTCGAAAACGAACCGCCCTATCTTGCCATCGAGTCGCTCGATATTTCTGCGGATCAGGCGGTGATCAGCGGCCGCCCGGACTTGATGGAGGTTGGCTTTGACATTTCAGTTCCCGTTATCCTTTCCCAGTCGCGTTGAGGGCACGTATCTGCCGGGCGTCTTGGCCAGCTTGCTTGCTATCGCGCTGGCGATCCAGCTCGTTTCGGCCGATCGCGAGCCCGACTTGCCGCCGGTGCTTGCCATCGGCGCAAGTCGGTTCGATTTCGCCATGCCTGCCGTTTCGCCCGTAAGCGCCGCGCGGGTGATATTCGACCGGCCATTGTTCGCGCCGCGCCAGTCGTTGGCTACGCGGCCGAGCGTTCAGACACTGCCGCTCGGCGGGGCTTCAGTCGCCGGGACGGTCACAATTCGCGGACGCGCCTTCGCGGTTGTCCGGCGCGCCAACGGTAGGGTGTCGAACATCGCGATCGGCGGCGCAGTCGATGGCTGGCGCCTGATCGCGCTGCGCCCCGAGGGTGCGGTTTTCGTCAAGAACAACGTCCGCCACCAGATCGCTTACGGGGCAACGCCAATGGTGGCGGTCGAACAAGACGCGCCCGCCGAATGAATTTTTACGGCAGATTGACCGTCGGCATTCGTCCTGCGGCCCAAGAAGGGTACGCCCTCGTTGCAGCCGTTGCTGCCATATTGTTTTTTGCAATTGTTGCACTGGCGGCGCTGACCCTGACGCGGCGTGTCATCGTCACCGGCAGCGCCGAAGTCGAAGCGGCACGCGCTAGCGCTGCTGCCGAAGCAGGTATCGCGCTCGCGCTGCGCGGACTTTTGGCGAACGAAGCGGCGAACGCATTTCCGGTCGACGGCACGCCACGCCGGCTTGTTTTCGATGACGGCAGCCTTGAAATCATTGTGCGCGACGAGCGCGGAAAGGTGCCGCTTAATCTTATCGACGAAACGCAACTTGCGGCGCTGCTCGAATACGCCGGATTGTCCGGCGAGCCACTTCAGGTTGCACGCGATTCGTTCCTTGACTGGATCGATGAAGATGATGAAGCACGACCGAGTGGTGCCGAACGCGCGTTTTACCGTAAGGAAGGCCTAGCCCCACGCAATGCGCCGTTGCAGACATTGCGCGAACTCGGCCGTGTCCGCGGGTTTCCGCCGGACGTTTTCACAAAAATTGCTTTGATCGCGACGACTGACTTCGGTAACGGCACTTTCGATCTGCAGACGGCAACACCGGCCGCCATTGCTGTCATGTATCCGGCAGGCGACGCCGCCGTCGATCAAATCATACGCGGCCGCCAAAGTCAGGGACAGGTAACCGCACTTGATTTTGTGGATAAAACGAGCCGCGTGGCGCGTCCTTTCACGATTTCGGTCACGGCATCATATCCGTCAGGCGCCGTCGCCAGCCGGAGCTGCGTGGTCGAATTAACCGGCGCTGTAAGTCGCCCCTATTTGATCCGGCATTGCGCGTAGGATCGTCGATTTTTGCGACCGAAATCGCATATCAAATTACTGCCTTCATCCCTGTTCACGTATTCACAAGGTAATTTGAACTATGCATCGGGCGATATGCTATGATGTTGCAATTCGATGACTCTTGTGTCACGTTTGGGCAAATTTGGTGATGAGTATCAGGTTGAGGGATTTGCACGATCGTAAAATAGTGCGTGACGGCGGCATCGTCGACGTGTCGTTGATTGATAATGATGCCGGAGAGGATTTCGAAATGTTGCAATTACAGCACGCCGGAATTGCAGCTGACCAGCGCCCCATTTCACTTAGAGGATGGGTGGCAGGAGCCTCGCTAGGCGCTGCTTTTTGGATCGCGTTTTTTATATACGCTTTTTGATCGCTTTGCCGTTTATCCGGGGCCGCGTGTTTCAGTATGAGCCTTTGGCCCAAAGGACAGCTGGGCCAGTGCGCAGCAAGATGGCCATGTCCAGCAATACAGATTTGTTCCGGACGTAATAGCAATCGATGCTGACGCGTCGGCGATAAGAAACATTGTTCCGTCCACTGACCTGCCACAGGCCGGTCAATCCCGGTCGCACCGCGCAATAAGCGCTGAAATAGCCGCCATAGCGCGAAATCTCTGACGATACGATCGGGCGCGGCCCGACAAGGCTCATCTCGCCCTTGATGATGTTGATGAGCTGGGGAAATTCATCGAGGCTGAACTTGCGGACGAGCGCACCCAACCTCGTGATCCGGGGGTCGGCGCGAAGCTTTTGGTCACGCGCCCATTCGAGGCGTGCCGCGCTGGAATTGGACAAATGCTGCTGAAGCGCCGCGTCGGCATTCTTGCACATCGTGCGGAACTTGATGCACGAGAATTCACGCCCACCCCGACCGATCCGGCGCTGTATGAAGAACAAAGGCCCCGGACTATCAAACGCAAGAAGGCATGCCAGAAGGCACAGGAACGGCAGAGCGATTAAAAGGATCAGCGACGCGCCAACAATATCGATCGCCCGCGAAAGACGCGACATCGATATAGACGGTTCTGATCGCCATAGGCTGCTGCGGAAATTGTTCATCCAGCGATCGAGCGATTGCCCGTGACTATGATCGCGTGCCGGTCCGGGATTGGAACCGACATCGCCTTCGATGTCCGGGGTATCGCAAACCGATTGACTGACGAGTGTCATCAAAGTCCCCAAATTCCAAGTGAGCGATCCCCCGTGCGGGAACCATTAACAAAGTCTTTATGTGGGCTCTATGTCGCCTGCGTTACAAAGACGGCCGCGGCGCGAAAGACAGTGCATCAAGCGTCATCTTAATTTGAAGACATGCAAAAATCATGTCCTGACAATTACTTGATGACTGCTCAAAAGTCGCGCCTGCTATGCACGCGCATTTTTGACAGGAAAATAATGCTGCGGCGCAACAAGCTTATCGATCAAAAATAGCGTTCGCCGATCCTGACTGTGTCCCCGGGTCGAATCAAAAGTTTCGCGTCGAGCGGATAAGCTTGTTCGGACTCGCCCTTTTCGCGAAGGATAAACACGATCTTCTGGTTTGCACGATAGGTGAAACCCCCCGCTTTGGCCACGAGTGCAAAAGCGGTCAGGCCCTCGGAATACACAAACTCGCCGGGGCGCGTAACTTCGCCCAGAACATAAACGGGCCTATAATTGATTACTTCGACCAAAACTCTAGGATTGCGAACAAACTCTGCGCCTAACCGCAGCGCGACCTGGTCACGCACTTCGGCTGTCGTTTTGTCCGACACATTGATCGATCCCAACAACGGATAGGCAATCACGCCCGTGCCATCCACAGCAAAATCGCCGCTGAGGCGCGGCTCGTCGAAAACCGATATCCGCAACCGATCCCCGGTTCCGAGGCGGTACACAAAGGACGCCGATGAGTCGACAGGTTGAAGAACGGTTGGCGCGCAGCCAGCGCCTAGCAACACAAGAAGAAGTGAAATGATCCGGATCATGGTAAATTACTGCCTGTGTATGTGCGCGCCCGGCAACTTTTAGCGCCAGATGTCAGATTAGTGCAACCAATGACGCGCACATCGAGATGCTGCGGGACAAAGGTTTGGGAAGGGTTGCACTGCAATGATACGAATTGCAGCCTTTCTGGCGTCTGTGATTTTTTCGATCACACCGGGCGCCGTTCGTGCGGAAATCGCGCCGATGATTTCGATCGGCGAGGCAGGCGATCGACAACGCGCGATCGGATGCCTGGCAAATGCGATTGCTTATGAAGCTGGATACGAACCGACCGAAGGACAGCAGGCGGTTGCCGAAGTAATTCTGAACCGCGTGCGCCACGCCGGCTATCCCAAATCGATTTGTGGCGTCGTGTTCAGCGGATCGCATCGCCGGACGGGCTGCCAGTTCAGCTTTACGTGCGACGGGTCTTTGAAGCGTCGCCTATCAGAAGCGGTGTTAACCAACACGCATCTGATCGCAGCGGCGGCGCTTGACGGACTAATCCCATCACGGGTGCCCGGTGCAACGCACTACCATGCCGATTATGTGTCCCCCTATTGGGCACCCAGCTTGATTCGAATTGCCAAAATCGGTGCCCATATTTTTTACCGTGGCGCGGGCGCACGTGACGTGAAAACGCCGGCGCGTGCTTATTCGCCGTTTTCAGAACCCCTTATGCTCGGGATGGACGGCGCCGCTCCCTTGGCCGCAAAGATTGGGGAAATGGCGAAGCCCGATCCTGCGGCGACCGCCTCGACCCGATCCTCTGTCGTTTTTGCGCCTTGGGGTTTGTCGCCGGGAAGATAATCACGTTTTATGGTGGGCGTGGCAAGGATTGAACTTGCGACCCCTGCGATGTCAACACAGTGCTCTACCACTGAGCTACACGCCCACGCTCCGCACGCCCTAGCGCCAGCCTTTGGCGCTGGCAACCCGCTGGCTAAAGCTCACTGGCATTCGGCGTGGCGAACATCCGGTCAACCTCCATGACAAGGTCGCGAAGGTGAAACGGTTTCGACAGCACTTTTGCTTGCGGCAATGCTTGTCCCGCCCGCAGTGACACCGCCGAAAAACCCGTGATAAACATCACCCGCATCTGTGGTGCGATAACAGCTGCTTTTTGCGCGAGCTCGATACCATCCATCTCGGGCATGACGATGTCGGTCAGAAGCAAATCAAAGTTCCCGCCGCTTTCGATCAAAGGCAGCGCTGCCGTGCCGCGATCGACGGCAACGACCGCATAGCCCGAGCGTTCGAGTGCACGGACCAGATAAGTGCGCATCGCGTCGTCATCTTCGGCAAGCAATATGCGCGGCATAAGTCGATCCCTTGGGCAAAGCGTCTGCCTTGCGACGTTCGTTCGCATCTATGCCTGCGACCCTTAAGATTTTCCAGCACTGGCCTTATTAAAAATGCTGGAATCTAACCAGTGCGTCGTTACGGCAGCAGGCCATGACGACCCAACCGTTCCACACGCACCATTTCGATCCGATGACGGGACCAGTTGTGATTTCGCTGCCGCATGCCGGTCGCGCCTATAACCCGACAGTTCTTGACGAGCTGCGCGTTCCGGTTTCGAGCGTTTTGCCTCTTGAGGACCGCTACGCCGATCGTTTAACGGACGCAGCGATTACCGCGCGCGTCCCAACAATTATCGCGAACATCCCCCGTCTTGTCATCGACCTCAACCGCGCCCCTGATGACATCGATCCCGTGTCAGTTCGCGGCGGGATCAGCGGGGGTGTTCCGGTATCGGCGAAAGCACGGGCCGGGCTGGGCTTGATACCGACACGGCTGTGGGGCGTTGGTGCGTTGTGGAAGACAGCGCTCGATCCGGCAATCGTTTCCGAGCGCGTGCGCACAATCCATACCCCTTACCATGCTGCGCTTGCGGCGGCGGTTCAAGCGGCGCGACAAAACCACGGGTCGGTGCTGCTCCTCGACATTCATTCGATGCCACCAGTCCATGGCGACTACGCGCCAGACATTGTGATCGGCGATCGATTTGGCAAAACTGCGGCTGCACAAGTAACCGCAACGGCCGAAGCAATTTTCAAAGAACTCGGCTTCCGAGTCGCGCTTAATGCCCCTTATGCCGGCGGTTACATCGTTACGCGTCATGCCGCGCCACTTATCGGGGTGCACGCTTTACAAATTGAGATTGATCGGCGGCTCTATCTTGATGCGGCGTTCGATGAGCCCACCAAGGGACTTGCGCGGGTGCAATATGCAGTGCGTTCATTGGCTGAACGGCTCGGCGACGCATTACCGGGCCGATTCGCCGCTGCCGCAGAATAGGCATAAAAAAACCACCCCGTGCTTTCGCACGAGGTGGCCAGGTTCAGGGAGGGACACACCCGCAGGCGTGTCGTCCAGAGCGCGAAAGGGGGGACGCGCATCCGGACCTCTTTAATGTATGTGAGGGCCGCAGCGGTTTCAAGCACCATCATGCAACGGCACAACGGTTGGACGCGTGATTTACGCAGCCTGCGGTTCAGGCATCCTGCCCTGCGCAATCTGACGACCGAAAAGCTCGCGCATGATGCCAAGTGAAAAAAGGTGCGCGTGAATAAGTGGCAGCATTCCCGACTGCGACATCTTGCGTAACTGGTCGCCGCGCAGGTCGCGCAGCTTTTCTTCGTTGACCATCTGGAAACCGCGATAGATGAAAGGCGGCGTTGCTTCGTCGGTCTGGATCGACACTTCGCCGTCCATCAGGATGTCGAGCGCTTTCAATTCTTCCATGAAAGCGCCGGTACGCTGGCCAGCCTGTTCGAACTGTTCGCAGAACGCGAGGATGTTCTTGGTAGCTTCCGAAGGCTGATCGCCGTCGAACACGAGATCGCCTTCATCATACGCACCCATCGTTTCATTTGTCGGGTCGACGCACAGCGACAATTCGTCGGCATCGGGACGCAGCTTGGCAAGAAGGAACGGATAACGACGGACATAAGCCGGCACATACGCTTCCTGCACCATCTTTCCGTCCTCGCCGATGAACGTGTTGATGCCTTCATTTAGCCCCATGAGCGCCAGCGGAACCGGCTGATCACCGACAGTAAAAATTATCGGATAGAAGCGCTGGGCGATCGAAAACTCTTCAACCGTCACTGGCACGGCGTGCTCGGTGTGGAGGAATGGTGCGGCATCATTCGTCTTGTAGCGCCAGGTGCCATGCTCCTGCTGAGAAATCGGAACGAGGTCCTTGTAGAGCAGCGGCAGGCTTGGGTTCTGGGGGGCCGTGCTGGCCATCGAGGACTCTCCGGATTTGAATTGGGGTTGATGTCGCGCGTTGCCCTATGGCGCAAGCGCGGCAGACGCAAGCACGAGACAATTCACGCAAGCAACATGTTTCAGCAGTATTGTGGTGCTACCAAGTTAATCACGCATTCAACCTCGGGCCCGCATCGGCTGATCGTTATGGAAAATATACCGTGCATTCGCTGATTTACGCGCTGATGGCGGCAACGAGTAGTGTTGTTCCCGCGCCAAAGGTCGATGGTGCCGAATTCGCACAGCTGACCATTCAGCAACGCGTGGTCGTGCGCGTGCCGCTGGCGCCAGTTCAGACGGCACCGCAAGTGCCGACTCGCTGGGTCGAGACAAAAGGCCCGAAATGCGTTAGTCTTAACAATCTTGCGGGATTTGTTGTCCGCGGACCGCAGGTAGTCGATCTTTTTCTGCGCAACGGTGCACGCATTCGTACGCGCCTCGAAAAACAATGCGCAGGTGTCGATCTGGGCTATGGCTTTTACGTCAAGCCGACGAGTGACGGTCAGTTGTGTCGCGACCGGGACACTGTGCATGCGCGGACCGGCGGTCAGTGCGAAGTCAAACGCTTTTCCAGTCTCGTGCCCGAACGCTGACTTGACTTTGGGACGCCTTGTGCGCACCGCATCGACGACTTTCCAACGGACATTTTCATGAATTTCGCCGACCTCGGCCTCTCCGATCAATTGCTCCGTGCTATTACTGATTCGGGTTACAGCGAAGCCACCCCGATTCAGGCTCAGGCAATCCCGAGCGTGCTCATGATGCGCGATCTGATCGGCATTGCGCAGACGGGCACGGGCAAGACCGCCAGTTTCGTTCTTCCGATGATCGACATCCTTGCCGAAGGACGCAGCCGGGCGCGGATGCCACGTTCGCTGATCCTCGAGCCGACGCGCGAGCTTGCCGCGCAGGTAGCCGAAAATTTCGAGAAATACGGCAAATACCACAAGCTCTCGATGGCGTTGCTGATTGGTGGCGTTCAGATGGGTGATCAGGTCAAAGCGCTTGAAAAAGGCGTCGATGTCCTCATCGCGACGCCCGGTCGCCTGATGGACTTGTTCAGCCGCGGAAAGATCATGCTCAATGATTGCACGCTGCTCGTAATCGACGAAGCTGACCGGATGCTCGACATGGGCTTCATTCCCGATATCGAGGAAATCTGCACCAAGCTGCCGACCAATCGCCAGACCTTGCTGTTTTCGGCGACCATGCCCGGGCCGATCAAGAAACTTGCTGACAAATTCTTGAGCAATCCCAAGCAGATCGAAGTTTCTCGCCCTGCCAGTGCCAATCTTCAGATCGAGCAACGCATCGTCGAAGTGTCATCACGCGGCAAAAAGGATGCGCTGATCGAGATATTGCGCGCCGGCGACGTCACGACCGCCATCGTCTTTTCGAACCGCAAGACGACGGTGCGTGAACTTTCGCAGAGCTTGTCACGCGCCGGGTTCAAGGCGGGGCAAATCCAGGGCGATATGGACCAGTCCGAACGGATTAAAGAACTCGACCGTTTCAAGAATGGCGATATCATGGTGCTAGTCGCGTCCGACGTTGCTGCGCGTGGGCTTGACGTCAAAGGGGTCAGCCATGTCGTGAATTACGATGTGCCGTGGCATCCCGACGATTATGTCCACCGCATCGGTCGGACCGGCCGTGCCGGAGCGACCGGCAAGGCGTTTACGCTGATGACGCCCGAAGATGCCGAAGCCGTCGCGCAGATCGAAAAGCTGACGAGCACAAAAATCGAGCGTGTCGGCACGGCACCAGCGCCGCTGCGTGTCGATGACGAAGCACCCGCCACCGAAAAACCAGCCCGTCGTGGGCGCAAAGCTGCAGCACCGCGCGCTGATAAGTCCGTGCCGACAACGCGCCCAGTTCAAGTCGAGCGCAAAGCGGTGTCACGCGCGCCGTCGCCGGTGCCGAAGGACGACGATGCCGACGACGATGGCTGGAACGGTCCGATGCCCGGTTTCCTTGGCGTAAAACTCGGCTAATTCTGCGGCTGGCGATACTCGCCGGCGAAAGCCCAGCGCAGGGTTTGCGCCATGCCGAATGTCCCCAGGTGAACCAGAGGGGCCTTGAGTGCTGATGGTCGGAACCCGTGCATCGTGCGCGCCCAAGGTGGCAAGAGTGAGACCGCTGCATCGCATATCACACTTTGTGCGATTGCGCCGCGCGCATCGTCGGGTCGCTGGCTGAGGATAAGGTCGCAGACTTCGCGCGTCCGTGCATCGATCAGCAGTTCTGGTCGCATCGACCGCAGGATTTCGTTCGCCGCGGCCCGCGTCTCGGGAACGGGATCAGCGCCGAGCATCCGTGCAACAACCGCACTTTCCAAAAAATAGCGGTCCTGATCCGTGCGCGACATGCCGGGTTCGCCATAACGAATCCAGCCGTCGAGAAAGCAAATCGCTTCGCAGACGTGGACCCAGGCCAACAAATGCGGATCACTTGCGGCATATGTCGTGCCGTCGGGCCGCGCACCTTTGACGGCGTCATGCGCACGCCGCACCTGGCCGATAAGCCGTTCGACATCGCTGCGATCGGCATAGGTCGTCACGGCAATGAACCGCGCTGTCCGCCGCAGCCGTCCGATCATGTCGTCGCGAAATCGCGAATGATCCCACACCCCGGCTAGCGCAAGGGGGTGGAGCATCTGTGTGAGCAACGCCGATATGCCGCCGACCATCATCGTCGTAACGTCACCGTGCACGCGCCAGATCACCGACCCGCGCGGAAACAGCGCATTGTCTGACATCGGCGTCGGCGTTTCGCCTTTTGCCCGGTCATTGAACAAGGCGCGGACATCGCCGACCACGCGGCGGCGCAGAATTTCAGAAAGCGCGAATCTGGAGCTGGGCATCGGTCGCTTATCGCATCGCGATCAACGCAGTGATAGGGCGCACCGATGGAAACCACCGCGCCACGATCATTATGGACGACCGAGACCCGCGCCATGCTTTCGCTGGCGCTACCGATCATCCTTGCCAATGTCGCGCAATCCACAATCAACGCAACCGATCTGGTGTTGCTTGGTCGCCTCAATGCAGACGCGCTGGCTGCGGGATCGCTAGCGTTCAATCTCTACATTCCGTTGCTCGTTTTCGGCATCGGACTGCTTGCTGCGGTGTCACCGCTCGTTGCTGCCGAGCGCGGGGCGCGGCGTCATTCGGTCCGCGAAGTGCGTCGCACTGTTCGACAGGGACTGTGGCATGCGGTGACACTTGCGATCCCCTGTTGGCTTATCCTTTGGCACGCGCCGGACCTGCTGCTGATGCTGGGCCAGGCGCCCGATCTTGCAGCTGCAGCGGGCCGCTTCGTACGGATCATTATGTGGAGCTTGCTCCCCATTTTCTGGTTTTTTGTGCTGCGCAATTTTATCTCGGCCATTGAACGACCGAACTGGGCTGCAGCAGTGCTGTTTGCTCAGGTCGCAATCAACGCTTTGCTTGGCTGGGCGTTGATTTTCGGGCGGCTCGGGGCGCCCGCGATGGGGCTCGAAGGCTCGGCGATTGCGAGTGCGCTTGCCAATCTATTCGTGTTTCTGGCGCTTGCTGCGGTTGTTGCATTCGTAAAGCCATTCAAACGCTATTGCATTTTTGGGCGCTGGTGGCGGGCGGACTGGCCGCGCTACCGCCAAGTTGCAGCGATCGGTTTGCCGATCGCCATTACCTTACTCTTTGAAGTCGCCGTTTTCGCCGCCGCCGTCTTTATCATGGGGCTGATCGGTCGCGACGAGATTGCTGCGCACGCGATCGCGCTCCAGATTGCCGCTTTCACCTTCATGGTCCCGCTGGGGCTCGCACAAGCGGCGACCGTCCGCGTGGGCTTCGCTTACGGTGCGCGCGACCGGGCCGGGATTGCCCGCGCAGGTTGGGTAGCGTTGGCTTTGGGCATTGGGTTCATGGCCGTCATGGCACTAACGCTCATCCTGTTTCCCCGGCCCCTGGTCGGCATTTTCATCGACATCGCCGATGCGCGCAACGCAGCAGTTGTTGCGCTTGCAGTGCAATTCATGGGTATCGCGGCGCTATTCCAGATCGTCGATGGGGCGCAAAGCGTCGGTGCAGGCGTCTTGCGCGGTCTGCAGGATACGCGCTGGCCGATGATCTTTGCCGCTTTTGGCTATTGGATCGTCGGAATCGGGGTCGGCATCGCGCTCGCGTTTCCGTTCGAATTGAAAGGTCTTGGCGTTTGGATCGGCCTCGCAAGCGGTCTCGCCGTCGTCGCAGTGCTTATGGTATGGCGCTGGATGCGGCGTGATGCGCTTGGCCTTACTGCCTTCACGGAATGAGATACCATTACATATCAATATTATCCCCGCGTTTCGTCACATTACGCTGATCCGCAAGATAACCTTCACGCGACCGACATTTTTGCTCGTTAACGTTTTGTTGACGACGGCGATTGGGCCTGCGTGAAGTTAAGGTTCTATCATGCAATTGAAGACGATCCTTCTTTCGGCAACGTTGATGGTTTCACCACTGGCTCTCGCGACGTCAGCCGCCGCACAAGCGATCCCCGGCGTGAAGAACGTGATTGTCATCATCAATGATGGTGCCGGCCCGACGGTATATGATGCCACGCGCATGTATCTCGGCAAGCCGCTCGTCACGGACAGTGCGGCGTTCAAAAAAATCCACGTATCGACTTATCCGCTTCGCGAGGATCGCTTGCCCAATAGCGTGTATAGCACCGAGCCGACATTTGTCGGTGGCGTTCTTCAGGACAATAACCAGCCGTTGACCACGCGGCAGCAGGAAGCCGTCGTTTACAGTTCGGCACGCTTCTGGGACACCCGGCCAGTCGCAGGTCCGTCGCTCGCCACAGGCTATGGCGCTTATCCTGCTGGCTTTGCCGGTTATGAATGGAGCCGCTTTGCGCACCCTGATTCGGGAAACACGGCATCGTCGATCGCCAGCGGCAACCGGTCGTACAACAACTCGATCAATGTCGACGGTGCGGGCGTTCCACAGGTAACAATCACAGACATCATCGATGCAGCAAAGGCAGTCGGCAAGACGACCGGCGTCGTGGCAACCGTTCAATTCGCCGACGCAACCCCGGCGGCACTTGGCGGCGCGCACAATGTCGCACGTGCGAACCGCAATGCGATCGCTGCCGAAATGTTTGCCAGTGGCAAGCTTGACGTCATCGGCGGCACGGGCAACCCCGATTTCGACGACAACGGAAACCCGCGCACGCCGAGTTATAGCTGGATCAGCGCAGCGCAATGGGCCGATCTGAAGAACGGTACGAACACAACCGGGACCAACGCAGCCAAGTGGCCGTTGTTGCAGGACAAGGCGGCAATCGATGCACTCGCCGATAAAAAAGTAAAGCCGCCGGTCCGCGTGGCGATGATAATGAAGGGGGACCAGAGCACGCAATATAATCGCAGCGGCGCTTCGACCAACCCAACGCTGCATGAGCCTTTCGTCCCAGGCACGACGCTGCCTGCATGCTTTCCGGCACCAGCAACGCCCGTTCCTTGTGCGCAACCGCTCAAAACCAACGTGCCGACGCAGGTCAAGTTGACGGTGGCCGCGCTCAATGTCCTCGGATCGCAAGGCAAGGGCTTTTACCTGATGTCCGAAGCCGGTGCCGTCGATCGCGCCGAACATGGCAACAGCACCGGCCGCATGATCGAAGAGCAGATCGATTCGGATAACACGGTCCAGGCCGTGATCGACTGGGTCAACCGCGCTGACACGGCGGCGACATGGGATAATACGCTGCTGATCGTGACGGCCGATCATGACCACCTGCTTCTTGGTCCGGACGCTGCGACAATCCCGCATCAGCCGCTGGTGGACAAAGGGCCCGGCAAAGTTCCCGGCAATCGCTGGTTCGGTTCAAATCACGGGACCGGCCTCGTCCCGCTTTTTGCCTACGGCAAGGGCTCGGATGCGATCGCCGCGCTTGCAACGATGAACGATACCTACACCGACGCCGGTGGAACGACCTACGGCGTGGGTGCCTACACCGAGCAGACCGCGCTCGGCAAAATACTCAAGGATACGCTCGGTCAGGCAAACTGATCGCGCGCCTTTAACGATTTCAGATAGGAATTTAGCATGAAGACCCTTGCAATCGCTGCATTGGCGGGCATCGCCGCAGCATCGATACCGACCACAGCCTCCGCGGCCGACTTTTCGTTCACCGGCAGCTTTCTGACCGATGATGCCAAAGCAGCGTTTACGTTCAACCTTACCGCAGCAGCGACTGTGACAATCAGGAGCTTCGGTTATGCGGGCGGTGTCAATGCCGCAGGGCAGACAGTCGGTTCCGGTGGATTCGATGGCGTCGTGTCGCTTTACGACTCCGCAAGCCAGAACATCGCATACGGCGATGACGGCGTCACGGTCGATCCAATCACAGGCGCTGCGGGTGATCCGCTGCTGACGATCGCGCTCGCTGCCGGAAGCTATAAGCTGTTCCTGACGCAATATGACAATTTCGGTCCGGCCAATCTGGCATTGCCCTTCAACTTTGAAGGACAGCCCTTATTTCGCAGCGGGTTCGTCGATTTTTACGGCTCGAAGCGCATGGGCAACTGGGCGCTTGATATCACGGGCGTAAGCGCTGCAGCAGCAGTGCCCGAAGCATCGACTTGGGCGCTCATGCTGGTCGGCTTCGGAATTGCCGGATATTCGCTGCGGGCACGCCGTCGGACGTCGGTTTCATTTAGCTGAACGGGATACATGCCAGCTATGATCCGGAGCGGGTCATAGCTGGCGCCCGTAGCGTTGACGAAAAGCTATAGCCCAGCCGGTCAGGTTTCCTTGCGCAATTGCGTTCCGGAGCCCAGCCATCACCTGCTGATAAAACCACAGATTATGCTCGGTCATCAGCATGGCACCAAGCATTTCGCCCGATCGTACGAGATGATGAAGATACGCTTTGCTCCAGGCTGCGACGGGCGATCCAGCGTCAAGCGGCGTCAGGTCTTCGGCAAATTTCGCATTGCGGATGTTGAGTGGACCATCCCAGGTAAACGCCTGACCGTTCCTCCCCGAACGCGTCGGCAGAACGCAATCGAACATGTCGACGCCGCGCTCGACCGCGCCGACAATGTCATCGGGCTTGCCGACACCCATCAGGTAACGCGGCTTGTCTGTCGGCAGCATATCGACGGCATAATCGAGCACGCCAAACATCGCGGTCTGACCCTCACCGACGGCAAGCCCGCCAACCGCGTAACCATCAAACCCGATGCCAGTGAGCGCCTCGCTGCTGACCGCGCGCAGATCTTCGAACATCGAACCCTGCTGGATGCCGAACAACGCGCCCCCCGATTGAAAAGCATCGCGCGACCTCTGTGCCCATCGCATCGACAGTTCCATCGACTTTTTGGCAACATCGTGCGTGGCGGGAAAGGGCGTACACTCATCGAATGCCATGACAATGTCCGCGCCGAGTAACGCCTGAATTTCCATCGACCGTTCGGGGCTCAGCATGTGCCGCGATCCATCGAGATGCGATTTGAAAGCCACGCCGTCCTCGCTGATCTTGGTCAGGTCGCCAAGGCTCATCACCTGATAACCGCCACTGTCGGTCAGGATCGGCCGATCCCATTTCATGAATTCATGAAGCCCGCCAAGGCGCGCCATTCGCTCCGCGCCCGGGCGAAGCATCAGATGGTAGGTATTGCCGAGAATGATGTCCGCACCAGTTTCGCGCACAGCGGCGGGCTTCATCGCTTTGACGGTCGCTGCCGTCCCGACGGGCATGAAGGCCGGCGTGCGGATTTCGCCGCGCGCCATCTGGATCACGCCGGATCGCGCTTCGCCATCGGTGGCAGCGATAGTGAAGCTGAAGCGCGTCATGGAATGAGCAAACTCGAATCGCCATAGCTGTAGAAGCGATAGCCGCCGGCGATGGCATGGGCATAAGCTGCTTGCATGCGCTCACGCCCCATCAGCGCGCTGACCAGCATGAACAGCGTCGATTTGGGCAGATGAAAGTTTGTCATCAGGCCGTCGATCGCCTTGAACCGGTATCCCGGCTTGATGAAAATCGCGGTATCGCCTTCAAACGGTTGAATGACCCCATCGTCACCGGCCGCGCTTTCAATCAGGCGCAGCACCGTCGTCCCGACAGCGATGATCCGCCCGCCGTTTGCGCGAACGGCATTCAAGCGCATCGCCGTCGCGGCATCGATGCGGCCCCATTCGGCGTGCATAACGTGATTGTCAGTGTCATCAGCTTTTACAGGCAGGAACGTCCCCGCGCCGACATGCAGCGTCAGCGTCTCGTGAACGATGCCGCTGTCGGACAGCGCTGTCATGAGCGCGGGCGTGAAATGCAGTGATGCCGTCGGCGCGGCAACGGCGCCGTCCCGTGCGGCAAACATCGTCTGATAATCGGCAGCGTCGCGGGCATCGACCGGCCGCTTGCTGGCGATGTAAGGCGGTAGCGGCATTGTTCCGACTTGGTTTAACAGAACTTCGACAGGGTCGGTTCCCGCAAATGTCAGCAGCCAGCTGCCGTCGCTGCCCTGCCCGCTTGCCGTCGCGAAGATGCCCGCCCCTAGATCGATCACGTCGCCATCGCGCAGCCGCTTGGCATTACGAATAAAGGCCCGCCAGCCGCGCAAGCTTTCGCGCTTGTGCAGCGTTGCGCCAATCGTCGCATCGCCGCGCTTGCCCGCGAGCTGTGCCGGAATGACCTTTGTATCGTTGAAGACAAGGCAATCGCCAGCATGCAAAATCGAGGGCAGGTCAAGGACCGAGCGATCCGCCATGCCGTGATCGACGACCAGCATCCGCGCCGCATCACGCGGACTGACCGGGCGCAGCGCGATCCGTTCGGCGGGGAGTTCGAAATCGAAAAGATCGACGCGCACTATTTCGGCACGGCATCCACGGGCAATGCCGCAGGCGGCGCAACAGCGACAGTCGCAGGCAAAGGCACTCGCGCTGCATTCGGGCCGTCAGCTTCGATCCAGGCTTTCACGACTTTCGCCGGAGTCGTTGGTGGCTCGCCGCGTTCGATCAGATCGACATATTGCATGCCCGAAACCACACGCCCGAACGGCGTATATTTCCCGTCGAGCCGCAGGACAGGCAGGAAGACGATAAAAAACTGGCTGTTGGCACTATCGACGCTCTCCGAACGCGCCATCGACACCGTGCCACGCAAATGAGGCATGTCGTTGAATTCTGCCTTCAGATCGGGAAGCGCCGAGCCGCCCTCACCCGTGCCCTTCGGATCGCCGGTCTGTGCCATGAAGCCATCGATCACGCGGTGAAACAGCAGGCCGTCGTAAAAGCCCGAGCGTGTCAGTGCCTTAATCCGGTCAATGTGCGCGGGCGTCTTGTCAGGCCGCAGCTGCACCACGACAGTGCCCCCGGTCGAAAGTTGTAAATGCCAAAGATTGTCCGGCGTTGCCGCTGGTTCGACGACCGTCATCGTCACGATTGTGCGCGGCGCGAGCTTCGGCTTTTTCTTCGCCAAAGCCGGGCTGGCCAGCGCAAGGACAGCCACGAACGCAGTCAAAATGGTCTTCAAAGGTTCAACTCCGCAAATTTTACGCGACCAATACGGCGGTCAACTGTCCGCTGCCTGAACGTCAACGGCCTTTTCGTCCAATGGTTTCGACGCGTGCCACCACTTCGGCTTCGACGCTCGGCATGACGAATTTGCCGATCGCGCCGCCGTAGATTGCGATCTCCTTGACGAGACGCGATGCAATCGGCTGCAGCGCCACGTCTGCCATCAGGAAAACCGTTTCTATTTTATTGTTAAGCTGCTGGTTCATGCCCGCCATCTGATACTCATATTCGAAATCGGCGACGGCGCGCAGGCCGCGGATAATGATACTTGCGTGCTCCTGCTCGGCAAAATCCATCAGCAGCAGATCGAACGGAACGACACGAACGCCCTCGATATCTGCCGTTTCGCGAACCACCGTCGCCAGCCGCTCCTCGATCCTGAACATCGGCGACTTCGACGGATTGGTCGTGACGCCGATCACCAGCTTGTCAACGAGCTTTGCGCCGCGCCGGATGATGTCCATGTGCCCGCGCGTTAGCGGATCGAACGTGCCGGGGTAAACGCCGATGCGGATCATCAACGGTCCCTTTCGATCGAATAGCGGGCAATGGCGCGGAGGAGATCGGCTTCAGGCCCAAAACTGTTCAGATGCGAAATGGCTTGATCGACCAGCATCTGCGCTTGCGCGCGTGCGCGATCGACGCCGAGCAGCGACAGGAACGTCGCTTTGCCCGCGGCTGCATCCTTGTGAAGCGCCTTGCCCGCCACCGCTTCGTCACCTTCTTCGTCGAGAAGATCGTCGGCTATCTGGAAAGCTAGGCCAACGTCGCGAGCATAGCCACGCAGTGATCCGCGACCTTCGGGCGGCACACGACCCATGATCGCGCCAGCTTCGACGCTAAACGCAATCAGCGCCCCCGTTTTCATCTGTTGCAAGCGCGTGACCCCGTTCAGGTCGAATGTCTGCGTTTCGGCAGCGATATCCATCATCTGTCCACCTGCCATGCCCGACGGACCGCTCGCCCGCGCCAGCCCTTCGGCAAGCTCGATGCGCAGAAAAGGGTCGTGACTGACGGCCTCATCGACCACCAGTTCGAATGCGAGTGCATGCAGCGAGTCGCCGGCCAGTACCGCAATCGCTTCGTCGAATGCCTTGTGCACCGTCGGCTTGCCCCGTCGCATGTCGTCATCGTCCATGCACGGCAGATCATCGTGGATCAGCGAATAGACATGAATTGCCTCGACGGCGCAGCCCACCCGCAGCGCCGCCGCCCGATCGACATTGAACAGTGCACATGATGCCACAACGAGCAACGGGCGCAGACGCTTCCCGCCGCCGATGCTGGCATGGCGCATCGCGTGAAAAAGCGGCGCGCGCTGGTCATCGGGCACCGGCAGCAGTGTGTCGAACAAACGATCTACATCACGGGCAATGTCCGCCAGCGCATCGCCCAAAATCGGCGCAACGACCCCCATCCGCCTTTAACTCCCATCAAACGGCACTGTGCCAACCACGGTGCCGTCATTGCCAAGGCTGATCTTTTCGATCCGCGCATGGGCATCTTTAAGCCGCCGTTCGCATTGTGCCTTGAGCGCATCGCCTTCGGTGTAGAGCTTGATCGACGAATCCAGACTTTCGTCCCCGCTTTCGAGGCGCTGGACGATCGTTTCAAGGCGCTTCAATGCGTCTTCGAACGACAGAGCAGTCAGGTCTTCGGCCATGTGCTCGTAGTGGCGGGCGCAAAGGCGGGGGTCAACCCGCCGCTTTCGCCCGCTCCTCGGCAACAAGTTCCTTGCGACTGAGCTTGCCAACCAATGTCTTTGGCAGATTGAGACGGACTTCGACATCTGTCACGCGCTCGTGCTTGCCCAGTTGCGGGTTTAGCCAGGCTTTCAAGTCGGTCGTGTCCGCCCCTTCATTGAGCGTGACGAAAGCCTTGGGCATTTCGCCGTGATATTGATCCGGAATGCCGATCACGAGTGCTTCCTTCACGTCGGGGTGGCGGTAAAGCACGGCCTCTATCTGGCTCGGGAACACCTTGAAGCCACCCACCGCAATCATATCCTTCAAGCGATCGACGATGCGGATGTAACCGTCGTCGTCGATCGTGGCGACGTCGCCGGTGCGCAGAAAACCATCGACGTACGTGTCCACATCCGTTTCGGTGCAGCCCCAATAGCCGTGCATCATCTGTGGGCCAGAAAAGACCAGTTCACCCGGTTCGTCATCCGGCGCAGCATTGGTCGGGTCTTCGCGATCGATCAATTTGACGATGGTCCCGGGCACCGGCTGGCCGATCGTGCCCGTCTTGTTGATGCCGTCATAGGGATTGCACGCGACCACACCCGAACTTTCGGTGAGGCCATAGCCTTCGACGACGCGCGCACCGGTCGCGCGTTCGAACTTGGTTTTAAGCGCGGGCGCAAGCGGTGCGCCGCCCGAGATGCAGACGCGCAGCGACTTGAAGGAGGTTTTGGCCATATCGGGATGGTCGATCAGTGCCTGGTACATTGTGGGCACGCCGGGCAGTGCCGTCGCCTTGATCCGCGCAATCGTTGCCAGCGTGGCTTTCGCATCGAAACGCGGCAGCATTGCAATCATCCCACCGGCCAGCACCGTGCGGTTGAGGACGCACGTGTTTGCAAAAACATGAAAAAATGGCAGCACGCCGACTATGCGGTCGGGCTCCCCGGCACGTGGATCAAGCGAATGGACCTGCCGCGCGTTCGCGGTCATGTTTTGATGCGACAAAATGGCACCCTTCGGCACCCCCGTCGTTCCGCCGGTGTATTGAATCAACGCAATATCGTCGGGCCGGATATCGACCGCTTTGAATGAACCAGTCACGGACGCGAGCCGCATAATGCGCGTATCAGCAGGCAACGGCGCAATATCGGCGCGCTTGAACAATTTATACAAAGTCCGCTTCACTGGCGGCAGCGCGTCGGCAATCGCGCCGACAACAATCCGGTCGATCAATCCCTGATCGAGCAACGCCGTCGCGGTCGCCATCAGTTGCGGCACATCGCACGTCACGATGACCCGCGCGCCACTGTCCGATACCTGATGCGCCAGTTCGGCCATCGAATAAAGTGGCGACAAGTTGACGACGATACCGCCCGCTATCAGGCCGCCATAATAAGCAACGAGATAATCGGGAACGTTGGGCAGAAACAATCCGATCCGGTCACCTTTGGCCATGCCCTGCGCCTGAAGACCACCGGCAAAATCGCGCGCGCGTGTCGCAACGTCCGCATAGGTCGATTGCGCACCCATGAAGTCTGTCAGAATGGCCGTCGGCGTTTTTGCAGCGCTCGTGAAAAGCATCGCCGGGATTGTCATTGGAGGGAAAGAACGATCCCAAGCCGACGGATGAACATAATGCTCTCGCCAGACGCTCGACCGATCACTCATCGACAAAAGTCTAAGCTAGGCCGCCGAATAAAAATAGACCCCGTTGCGGTCTTCCTTCACCGCGCGGTCGGTCACTTCCAGATGACGCAAATGCGCCAGCGCTTCACCCGTGGCGAGGCCCAGGATACTGTCGTCGATCGCGCGCGCAAACAGCACGCCGAAACAGTCGACCGCGCGGCGGGGTTCCTCGGTTAGCCTGGAATGCAGCCGATCGAGGCTGACGTGGTGGCCCTCTTCAAGCCGGTCGAGCCGCGCGTGAAGCCCCCTGAACGGCTCGCCATGCGCCGGGAGGACAAGCAAGCGGTCGGGCAGGGCGCGGAATTTGGTAATCGATGCGAGCCATTCGCCGAGCGGATCGGCAGTCGGCTCGGTAATCGTAACAGAAACATTCGACGTGATCCGCGGCAACACCTGATCCCCTGCAATCATCAGGTCGCCTTCGAAATCGACAAGGCAGACATGTTCGGGCGTGTGGCCACTGCCTACCCACACGGTCCAGTCACGCTTGCCGATGCGAATAATGTCACCTTCGGTCATGCGCGTATGGCCGACGGGGAGCGGGGAAACGATCTTGCCGAAATTGCCCCAGCCACGTGCTTTCATCGCCGCGATCTGGTCATCGTTCCAGCCGGCACCGATCAACTGATCGACAGCCTCGATCGGCGGTTCGTCGCGCACATCGGCCAACAGCATTCGCGTCAGCAGATATTCGGTCCGGTTCATCCACAGCGGCACACCGTGCGTTTCGCACAGCCAACCCGCACAGCCGATGTGATCGGGGTGAAAATGCGTTGCGAATACGCGTGTGACCTGCCGCCCGCCAAGTGCGCGTTCCCACGCTTCTTTGCTTGCCGGGATGTTCAGCCCGGTATCGACAATCGCAACGCCATCATCGTCGTCGAGCACCCACACATTGATGTGTTTCAGCAGGCCCGGCACCGGGAGCCTAGTCCATCCGACACCCTCGGAAATCGGGAACACATCGCCATAACCCGGCGCAAATTCGCCAAGCGGATACGTCAGCCCTTTTGCGACGAGCGGTTCGAACCCATGATCGGCCAGACTCGCGTCAAAGGCGGGCGCTTCGGCCACTTATTTTTTGAACGGGTCGACGAAATTCCCGATCATGCCCGGACCTTCGCCAGCTTCTTCGGCAAGGGCCGCATCGGCAACGCGCGCGGCTTCGGTGCGCTGGTCACGCAACTCCTGGATGAGCGCGGCGCGATCGCCTTCGATCCGATCATCGACAGGGGCTTCGATGCCTGCCGCCTTGGCAGCCTTGGCAACGGCTGCATCGAGTTCACGCTGCGACGTCAGCCCGAGTGTCACAGGATCTTTTGGCGTGATGTTGGCCATGTTCCAGTGCGAACGATCGCGGATCGCACCGATGGTCGTGCGCGTCGTGCCGATCAGCTTGCCGATCTGGCCATCACTGACTTCGGGGTGATTGCGGATAATCCAGGCGATGCCGTCGGGCTTGTCGGCACGCTTCGATACCGGTGTATAGCGCGGACCCTTCGTCCGCGAAACGGCTTCGGGCTCACGCTCCATTTTCAGAACATAATCGGGGTTGTTCTGACCCTTTTCGATTTCTGCCATCGTCAATTCGTGTGCGCGCATCGGGTCGCGACCGGTCAGCTTGGTGGCAGCCGTATCGTCGGCAATGGCTTGTACTTCGAGGATATGAAGGCCGCAGAATGTCGCGATCTGGACAAAGCTCAGCGAGGTGTTGTCAACCAGCCATGACGCAGTGGCATGGGGCATGAGCGGCTGGGCCATCAGAAATCCTCTACATAAAATAAGGGCCGCCCCTTTCGGAGCGGCCTGGTATCAGCGGTCGTCTAATCGGCTTGCTGCCAAAGGGCAAGGCGTCAGGCAGCCACTGCGCGATCGCACATTGGCACGAGGCCCGACAGAAATTGCGCCGCGCTGGCCGCCCAGGTGAACGAAGCACCATAACGCGCGCAATGATCGCGATCGCGCGTGATTGCACGGGCGATGGCTGCGGTTAAATCCTCGTCAAGCGCACCCGTCGTTTGCGTCACGACGTCGATCGGACCGCTGACCGGATAGGCTGCAACGGGCGTGCCGCACGCAAGCGCCTCGATCATGACGAGGCCGAACGTGTCCGTGCGGCTGGGGAACACGAAGACGTCGGCCCCAGCGTATACGCCAGCAAGAGCGCGTCCGCTCAACGAGCCCAGAAAATGCACACCGGGAAATTGCGCGGCGAGCATGGCACGCGCGGGTCCGTCGCCGACGACGACTTTACTGCCGGGATGGTCGCTCGCGAGGAATGCCTCAATATTCTTTTCGACAGCAATCCGACCGACATACAGCTGGATCGGGCGGGGAAGGTTCGCAAACAGCTCGGGCGGCGGTGCGTCCGGCGAAAAATTGGCAAGGTCGACGCCCCGCGACCAATGGCGATGATGCGGGATTCCATGGGCGCTGAGCATCTGGCGCACTGACGGCGTCGACACCAGAACCGCCTGCGATGCGCCATGAAACCAGCGCATGTACATCCAGATCCATTCGGCTGAAATACCGGTGCGCGCTTCGAAATAGTCGGGAAATTGCGTGTGATACGCCGTGGTGAAAGGAAACCCCTGGCGCAGGCACCAGCGCCGCGCCGCCAGGCACAATGGCCCTTCGGTCGAAAGGTGCACGGCATCGGGCGCGAATTTCGCAATCCGATCGCCCACCCACGCGGCGCGCGTGACGGCGAGCCGGATTTCCGGATAGGTCGGACACGGGATCGACGGATAAAGATCGGGCGAAATGACTTCGACGACATGCCCGCGCTTTTCGAGTTCGGTCCTCGTCGCAACCAAAGTGCGGACCACGCCATTGACCTGCGGGCTCCATGCGTCGGTAATGATCGCAATCCGCATTCCGACGCTGTCCCTATGCTGCGAGCTTCAGTCCCGCCCCAAGCCGCGCCTGCTGCACATCGGCCCAGTGGAGAATTTCCATCCGGCCATCGAAATGTTCGACGAGCGCGGTGCACCCTTCGACCCAATCGCCGTCGTTATAATAGCTGACGCCCGCAATGTCGCGCATTTCGGCGGTGTGGATATGACCGCAGACAACGCCATCGACTTTGCGTTCGGCGGCTTCGTGCGCCACGACCTGTTCGAATTGGCCGATGAACTCGACTGCGTTCTTGACCTTATGCTTGGCGTGTTTCGAGAGCGACCAGTAAGGTTTGCCCATCGACGCCCGGATACGGTTCACGACATAATTAAACCGCATCAGCAAATGATATGCTTGGTCGCCGATCACCGCGAGCCAGCGATGCGCGATCATGACCGCATCGAATTCGTCACCATGCAGGACCAGCAGCTTTCGACCGTCCGCGGTTTCGTGGATCGCTTCACGAACGATTTCAACGCCGCCGAAATTCATGCCGGCAAACTGGCGGAACATCTCGTCGTGGTTGCCGGGAATATACACGACGCGCGTGCCGCGCTTGGCACGCTTCATGACGCGCCAAACGATATCGTTATGCGCGGCGGGCCAATAGAATTTCTTCTTCATGCGCCAGCCATCGATGATATCCCCGACAAGATACATTGTTTCGCTATCGGTTGAATCGAGGAAATCGATCAGCATTTCCGCATTGCACCCGCGAGTGCCCAAATGAATGTCGCTTATCCAGATCGTGCGATAGCGCAGCCGCTTGCGACGCCCCTCGGGAATCGATGGCGACTGGTCAGCAAACTCACTGAAATCGCCTTCAAACGGCATCCGGGTGATCGCGTCCATATAAGCTCCCTGCTGGACGTATCGTCTTTCGACTGTCCTATGAGTCCCGATTGTGACGAGCGCTTTCTATTTTGATGAGACAATTGTGACAACTGCCTTACATGATTTGGACTTTATCCCGGTTCAGGTCGGCGTGTTCATTCCGTCGATGGACCTATCAGGACTGGATTTAGCGCCGCATCCGTTCGGGCTGCCGGGTTTCATCTCACGAACACGCGAGCACGATTTTTCCCACATGCGCACCTGTATCCATCCGCCTGTGCGCGCTTGCGGCATCGGCCAGCGGAAAAACGCTATCGATCACCGGTTTCAAGCGCCCCGCCTCGACATGCGGCCAGACAGTGCGCGCGAGCTCTTCGGCAACGAGGCTTTTGAACATCACCGATCGCGGGCGCAGGGTCGAACCCGTCAGCGTCAGCCGGCGCATCATGACCAGGGGAATGAACAACTCCGTTTTCGGTCCGTTCAAAACCGCGATCGACACATGCCGACCGTCCTCGGCAAGACATTGCAAATTTCGCGGCAGATAATCGCCACCGACCATATCGAGCACAGCATTGACGCCAGCACCACCGGTGATCCGCCAAACCTCGGCGACGAAGTCTGCAGATTTATAGTTGATCGCATGATCTGCGCCGATTTCGACGGCGTGCGCGCATTTCTCGTCCGATCCGCACGTGACGATGACGGTCAGTCCGAACAATTTGCCGAGCGCGATGGCCATCGTGCCGATGCCGCTCGTGCCGCCGTGAACGAGGACAGTGTCACCTTCGACGGCGTAGGCACGCTCGAACAAATTGGTCCACACGGTAAACAGCGTTTCGGGCATCGCTGCGGCTTCGATCATCGAGAGCACCGGCGGCACGGGCAGGCAGATGCTCGCTGAAGCAACGCAATATTCAGCATAGCCGCCGCCCGGGACCAGCGCGCACATCGGCTGCCCGAGCAGCGCTGCATCGACACCCTCACCGATCGCGACAACGTCCCCCGCGATCTCGAGGCCGATGATCGACGGCGCACCTGGCGGTGGAGGGTAACCGCCTTTGCGCTGCAACACGTCAGGCCGGTTCACGCCCGCAGCGGCAACGCGGACCAGCACTTCGCCGAGCCCGGGCTTTGGCACAGGACGTTGCACGGCGACCAAAACGTCGGGACCGCCTGGTGCGTCAGGGTCGATAGCCGTCATCGTTTCGGGAATAGTGGTCATGCTGCTGGTCAAGAAAACTCTCCCGTTCACCTACAGCCTAGCGCTAGGGCCGTGGCGACACGACCACGGAAAAAGGGCGCACCCGCAAAGGCGCGCCCCTCAATAAACCGACAACATGCAACCTTATTTCCCGAAAACGGAATATTGCTCGTTACCGACAAAACCGAGTTTCGTGACTTCCGATTTCTTGATGACCGCGAGGACTTGATCGACAACGTCATAACGCGAGTTTGCATCGGGCTGTACGTGCAATTCCGGTTCGGGGACCATGACCTTCGTCGAATCGAGATACTGGCGCAACGTAACCAGATCGATTGCCGATCCGTTCCACGTCACCGTCCCGGCAGGATCGATCGAGACCTTGTTGATGTCGGGCTTGATCGGATTTTCCGGCGGTGTTTGTGAGTTAGCTGGCAAATCGATTTTAACGGCGTGCGTCTGGATCGGGATCGTGATGATGAACATGATCAGCAAAACGAGCATGACGTCGATCAGCGGCGTCGTGTTCATTTCGCCGATCGGTTCGTCGTCGGCAGTGCCGCCCATACTCATTGACATCAGGCAAACTCCTTAAATTCTAGCGTGACTAGCTCAAGCGCGCGCGTTGCCGCCCGGCGGTGGTTCGGAAATGAACCCGACTTTGGCAAATCCGGCGCGTTGCATCACGTAAATCGCCCCGCCGATACAGCGATACGGCGTGTTGATGTCGCCGCGGATGTGCACTTCGGGAAGCTCGAGCCCGGGTGCATTGACGCCGCCCTGCTTTTCGATTTCCAGCTTCAGTTTCGATACTGCGCGATCAAGCAATTCTGTGGAATCGACGCGTGTCTGGTTCCAGTAAATCTCACAGGCACCGGTCGGCGCTTTGATCGAGAGCGATACGTTTTCCGGTTTCGTGACCGTGGGGTCGAACCGGACCTTGGGAAGCTTCACACCGACATTCTGCACCACGACCGGGATCGTGATCAGAAAGATGATGAGGAGCACCAGCATGACGTCCACGAGCGGCGTCGTGTTGATTTCCGACAATGGCTTTTCTTCGCCTTCGTCATCGCCGCCTACAGCCATTGACATAGAATATTATCCTGTCGTTTTACGGGGGTGAGGCGGTTCAACGCGGACCCGCCTCCCCATATATTCCTGCCTCGAATTAGGCCTTGACTGGTGCCGCGACCGGCTTGGCAACGGCTGCTTTTGCTGCGCCGAAGCGGGCCGGACGGACCGCACCATTTGAAGCCATCCAACCGTGGACATCGTTTGTGAACGTGCCCATTTCTTCGATGATTGCCTTATTCCGACCTTGCAGCCAGTTGTAGGCAAGCACGGCGGGAACTGCGACCGCGAGACCGATCGCCGTCATATACAGCGCTTCGCCGACGGGGCCGGCCACGGTATCGATCGAGGCCTGACCCGACGCGCCGATTTTCACAAGCGCAGTCAAAATCCCCATGACCGTCCCGAACAAGCCGACAAACGGCGCCGTCGAACCGACGGTCGCAAGGAACGAAAGGCCGCCTTTCAACTTCGATTCGATCGCCGCGCGTGAACGCGCCATCGTCGACAGGGCCCAGTCGTGCTGGTCGACCGGATCGGTCAGCAGCGTATGCTGTTCCTGAGCGCGCAGCCCGTCGTCGATGATCTGCTTGTAGGGCGTATCCTTGTCGAGCTTGGCCGCGGCTTCCTTGAGCGAAGCGTGGTTCCAGAAGCTGGCGCGAACCTTGCGCGCCTGACCCATGATCTTTTGCTGGTCCCACCATTTCGAAAACAGAATGTAAAGCGTTCCAACTGACATGATGACAAGAATGCCGAGCGTCATCCAGGTAACGACGCCGCCTTCTTCGAGCGATGCCATCAGACCATATTGTGCGGTCTTCGGGGCTCCTGCCGCTGCTGCGGCTGCAAGTGTGATCAACATATTCGACTCTTCCCTCTAAATATAAACTTGAAGTTCTGCGCAATCATTTCTGCCGTCAGTTGGTCGGCAACACCCATTTGATCCGGCTGCTGTAGACGCCGCCGATCGAACTGCCGTCCGAGTCACGCCCGGGCGTGAACTTGGCACGCCGTTTCAGCAATGTGCACGTCGTGTTATCGAGCGTACTGGATCCGCTGGACGAAGTTATCGTGCAATTCGTCACCCTGCCATCGGCGCCGATGTCGAGACGGAATCCCGTCGTTCCGGATTCCTCGTTGCGCACTGCAGACGGTGGATAATCGTCGTTCGACGTCCATGTGCCGGGGTTACCCTTCGGTGCGAGCTTGGCAACCGGCGCTGGCGGCGGCGGCGGCGGCGCAGGGCGCGGTGGCTCTGGCGTCGGCACGAATACCGGCGGCGGTGTTGCCTGCGTGATAACTGTCGGCGGTGCCTGGTTCGTGTTCACGATCGGCGGCGGCGAAACAACCGGCGGCGGCGGAACATTCTGTTCCGGTGGCGGCGGTGGCGGCGGCTCGACCGGTGGTGGCGGCTCATCTTTCACATCGAACGTGTTCAGATCAGCAGCGACTTTTTTCACGACATTGTAGCCGCCCTTTACCAGTGCGTAACCGATGATGGCGTGAATGAGAACGACCACGAAGATCGACCACATTCGTGCAGGTGTCATTTCTTTATTGTCTGTATAGGACATCCGGCGCTTTTACTCCCTCCAAACAGACCGTGAACGGGAAACCAATCAACCGCCGAAAACGTTCCGGCTGATCATGCTATCCTGTCCTGCCCGCACTCTTGCTATGTTGTCGACAGGATCGAAATACTATCGTTCCCGCCAACGGCGCGCAATCGCTTAATCCCTGTTCATCTTCGATCGTGCAACCCTAAGCTGGCAGGACCGTTACAAAAAGCAACAGCACGAAAGTCGAAACCGAATGATCAAGCGCCCCAAATTGAGGCAAAATGTCCTGAAGTCCGTTGCGTTGTTGGCCGCGCTCATGATGGTAAATGGCGGATTTGCTACAATCCCGAACAGTTTGCCGAGCACTGCCGATCAGTGGTATTATGCTGACGTCGCCGATTTGTTCGCCGGGGCACCCATCGTTTTGCGCGCCCGAATTGTTACGGCAACGCCATTGAAAGGCCCGCCCGACCCCTCCGGAACCGTCCGGTTTTACGTCGAGGCCGATGTTATTGCGCTGATTCGCAGCGCGCGGCCGATGCCACCGCGGCTGGCTTGGCTGGTGGATTTGCAACGTGATTCGCGCGGGAGGCTCCCCCGATTGAAGAAGGCTGACGTGCTGGTCGCTGCGCTGCCCGTGGCGGCCCGCCCCGGCGAGATACGCCTCGCTGCGCCCGACGCGCAGTTGCTCTGGAGTCCGGCAATGGAAACGCGCATCCGCAGCGTCGTTTCGGACGCGAACGCCCCCGACGCCCCGCCAGCCATCACGGGGATTGCCAGCGCGTTCCATACCGCTGGCACCGTCACAGGAGAGGGCGAAACGCAGATATTCCTGTCGACATCCACGAAAGCGCCGATCTCGATCACAGTATTGACGCGACCCGGCCAGCCGAAACGCTGGGCTTTTGCACTGGGCGAAATCGTCGACGAAGCAGCGGCCCCGCCAGTCCCGGACACGCTCGCATGGTATCGGCTTGCATGCTTCTTGCCGCGCGCCATTCCCAACTCAGCAACCAGTGATCTTGCGCCGAACGATGCCGATACGGCGCGGCAGGATTATAAATTCGTTATCGAGGATCTGGGCCCCTGCCCCCGCGCCCGACGTTGACCGCGCGCGCTCAAGTCACGCTTTTTCGAGCGTGCATTGGAGCGGATGCTGTTGCGCCTGGGCAAAATCCATCACTTGCGTGACTTTGGTTTCGGCAACTTCATAACTGAAAATGCCGCAGACGCCGACGCCCTTTTGATGGACATGAAGCATGACGCGCGTCGCGTCCTCCATACTCATGCGGAAAAATCGCTGTAGGCACAGGACGACGAATTCCATCGGCGTGTAATCATCGTTGAGCATCAGCACTTTGTACGGCGCGGGCTGCTTCGTCCGCGTCCGCGTCCGTGTCGCAACGCCGACGCCCGTGCCGCCGCCTTCATCGTTCTTTCGTTCGTTCGCGCTGAGAATCTGCATAGCATCACGATATGGCAAGGCGGGGCCACGGGGCAAGAGTTTGCCGACAAAAAAAGGCCGCCCCGGTTTCCCGCAGCGGCCTTTTCCGATTTCGATTGCAACAAGCTTAGGCAGCGACGGCTGTCTTCACCTTGTCGACCGCAACCGCATAACGGTTCTGCATCGGCTGCATGATTTCGCCCATCAGCTTCATATAGCCTTCGGTGAACTTCGAAGCTTCGCCGACAAACGCGTCGAGATTGCTCTTGGCGACTTCCGACTGAAGCGCGAAGAATTCGGTCGGCGATTTCACAGCGGCAAACTTCTTGGCTGTTGCGTTGGCATCTTCGATCGACTTGCGACCATATTCAGCCGAATATTTCGCAATGTCCTGAACGCCCTTGGCTGCAACGCGGCCCGACGCCACGACGGCTTCGAGGTTGCCCTTCGAGAATTCGACCATTTCTTCAAGACCCTTCGAGCCCTTTTCCATGGCCGTCTTTGCGCGTGCCGACACGTCGCCGAATACTTCGGTGGCACGTGCGGTGGCATCGGCAGTCATTTTCTGGGCGGTTTCCTGAACCTTGTTGACGGTATCGTTCATGCGTGTGTTTCCTTTTGGCTTGATGGATGTTTTGGCTGCGCTGACGGTTTTGGACGGTGCAGTCTTAGAAGGTGCGGCAGCAGCGCGCTTTGCGACCGCAGCCTTTTTGCGCGCCACTGGCTTGGCAGCTGGCGCCTTTGCCACAACCGACGTGGGTGCTTCGACTTTGGCAGCTGCGACAGGCGCCGACGCGGGTGCCGACTGAGCAATGGGTGCGACTGGCTTGGCATCAACTTTGTCTAGATCAGGCTTATCGACCACGAGCGGCCTCCATAATGTTTATGCTGCAATGCAATATAATCGCGTGGAGAAAGATTGCAACTGTTTTTGTTGCAGTGCAACATAATCACGAATGCTTACATCAGAGATTTGAATCAGCGCGATTTTACGTAGCGTCCCGGTGCATCTTCGATAGTTTTCAGTGCGCCCTCTCCCGGCAGACGGGCACCGCTAGCCTCGACCTCGTGCCTATCGATGACGCGGATCCAGCGTATCCAGTCGGGCCACCAGCTGCCTTTATGCTCGGTCGCGCCGGCCATGAAATCGTCGACCGACGTCATCGGCCCATCAACCCAGTGCTGATATTTCGATGCCGCCGGTGGATTGACGACGCCAGCGATATGGCCCGACCCTGCGAGCACGAACCGGATCGGGCCTTTCAGATGATCGGTTAATTTCCAGACGCTTGCCATCGGTGCGATATGGTCTTCGCGTCCCGCCTGAATATAGGCCGGTGTTTCGATCCGGGTCAGATCGATCGGTTCGCCCAGCGCGTGCAGCGCGCCGGGCACCACGAGCTTATTGTCGCGATACAGATCGCATAGATATGATTTGTGCCATTTTGCGGGCAGGTTGGTCGTATCGCCATTCCAGTGCAGCAGATCGAAGGCAGGATAGTCCTTGCCGAGCAAGTAATTGCTGACCACGGTGTTCCAGATCAGGTCCTTGCCGCGAAGCAGATTGAACGTCAGCGCAAGATAGCGGCCATCGAGGAAACCCTGGCTCGACAGCTGGTCGATCATCGCGAGATTGGCGTCGTCGACGAAGTTCAGCAGTTCGCCCGCTTCGCTGAAATCGACTTGCGCTGTGAAAAAGGTTGCGGACGCGACCGTCTTTGCCTTGCCCTTTGCCGCGAGCACGGCCAGCGTCGCCGCCAGCGTCGTGCCCGCCACGCAATAGCCGATCGTATGCACGGACTTTACATCGAGCAACGCGCGGATCGTATCGATCGCGTCGATCTGTGCCGCGATGTAATCGTCCCAGATAATCTCGGCCATCGACCCATCGGCCGATTTCCAGCTGACCATGAAAACGCTCAACCCCTCGGCGACGGCCCAGCGGATGAAACTCTTTTCGGGGCTGAGATCGAGGATGTAAAAGCGATTGATCCACGGCGGAAAGATCACCAGCGGCGTCTTACCAACCGTCGGTGTCGTCGGCGCATAGTGGATTAGCTGATACAGCGGCGTTTCGTGAATGACCTTGCCCGGCGTGGTCGCAATGTTGCGCCCCACTTCGAACGCGTCAGACGCTGTGTGCGTCAATTGTCCGCGCTGGATATCGGCCATCAGATGCTGGAAACCGCTGGCCAGACTCGCACCGTTGGTTTCCAGTGCCTTGTTGAACGCAACCGGATTGGTCAGCGGCGAATTGGCAGGCGACATCGCTTCGATGAGCGTACGCATCGCAAACGCCATCTGCGTTTTCTGGTGCGGCTCGCCCGGCATCGCGTCGACCGATGCCATCATCGCATCGGACATGATCGCATAGCCCTGCCGCATCAGGTCGAAAACGGGATGCTCCCATTCCGGACCTGCAAAGCGCTTGTCGCGCGGATCGACCTTGTCGCGGTTTGCCGCGGCAATCGGTTTCAGCAACGCGCCCCAACCGTCGAGGATCGCGCGAATGCCTGCTGCGGGGTCGGGTGTCGGGTCCGATGTCATGCGCCAACTCCGCTGCCCAAAAAGAACGACAGGACTTCGACAAGCCCGGCCCGAACGGTTATGACAAATCGACTAGCTCAAAAGGATTGAAATGTCCGACGAATTCTACCGTATGAAGCGCCTGCCGCCCTATGTGATCGCCGAAGTCAATGCGATGAGGGCTGCCGCGCGGGCGGGGGGCGAGGACATCATTGATCTTGGCATGGGCAATCCCGATTTGCCACCGCCGCAGCATGTCATCGACAAGCTTTGCGAAGTCGCAATGAAGCCCGATTCACACGGATATTCGGCCTCGAAGGGCATTCCCGGCGTTCGCAAGGCGCAGGCCAATTATTATGCCCGCCGCTTCGGTGTGGACCTGAACCCCGAAACCGAAGTCGTCATGACGATGGGATCGAAAGAGGGGCTGGCGAGCCTTGCCACGGCCATCACGGCACCAGGCGACGTGGTGCTTGCCCCAAACCCAAGTTATCCGATCCACACCTTCGGCTTCATCATCGCAGGGGCAACGATCCGCAGCGTGCCGACCACGCCCGACGAGAATTACTGGCGGTCGCTCGATCGGGCAATGGCATTTACGGTGCCGCGGCCTTCAGTGTTGATCGTCAACTATCCGTCCAACCCGACGGCGGAAACAGTCGATCTGGCATTTTACACGCGGCTGGTCGCCTGGGCCAAAGAAAACAAAGTCTGGGTGCTCTCCGACCTTGCCTATTCGGAGCTTTATTTCGACGGCAATCCGACGCCCTCGATCCTGCAGGTTCCCGGTGCAAAGGACATTGCCGTCGAGTTTACTTCGATGTCCAAAACGTTTTCGATGGCGGGCTGGCGCGTCGGCTTTGCGGTCGGCAATGCGCATTTGATTGCGGCCCTGACGCGCGTTAAATCATATCTCGATTATGGCGCGTTTACACCCATTCAGGCGGCCGCCTGCGCAGCGCTGAACGGCCCGCAGGACATCGTTCAGAGCAACCGCGAACTTTACCACAAGCGACGCGACGTGCTTGTCGAAAGCTTCGGCCGCGCCGGTTGGGAAATTCCGCCCCCGCGCGCCAGCATGTTTTGCTGGGCGCCGGTGCCGCCCGCGCTTGCGCATCTGGGCTCGCTCGAATTCACCAAGCAGTTGCTCACTCATGCCGGCGTCGCGGTTGCCCCCGGCGTCGGCTACGGCGAAGACGGCGAAGGCTTCGTCCGTATCGCGATGGTCGAAAACGAACAACGCATCCGTCAGGCCGCGCGCAATGTGAAGAAATATCTCCTGAGCATGGGCGTGAACGCCGGCGCGAAAACCGGGTGACGCGTGCCGACCTCGAAGCAAGATGGCTGGAACTGACGCGCGAAATCATGCCCGAGCTTGCGGCGGAGCGTTGCTGGCCGATCCGCAACGACCACTGCTTTCAACGCGTCCTCCTCGACAACGCCTGCGGCGGGACGTGGTATGCCTATATATCGAAGCGCCCAGCCTACCGCCGCGCCGACGCCGCAACCCTCGAACGCGCGATCGCGTTGGGCGAGGCGGTCGTGACGGGCGACGCCGATCTCGACGAGCTCAATCGCCGCTCGCTGCAATGGCGCGGCAAGGCCTGATCAGTCGTCATTGCTTTCTTCGACGTCGTCATCTGCCGCTTCCTGATCGTCTGCCTCGATTTCGAGCGCTTCCTCGATCGCTTCGGTGATAAGGTCGAGCTGGTCATAGGTTGCCTCGAGCTCGAGCGTTGTTCCTGAGTCATCTTCTATATGCAGCATAAAGCTGTCGTCGAGCGTCCGTTTGATCGTGAAGCGGGCGAGTGACAGGGCCATGATAATCTCCGTTTATAGGCAAGGCGAAACTACGGTCGCGCCAATCTGTTCAACGTTGCGACAGAAATACTGACGCTTGATCGACGCGCGTTCGCGGTCCAAACTCGGCCCGTAATCAATCGTAGGAGATGCCCGATGCGTGCTTTTGCCTTTGCTCTGCTCCTTGCAACCACGGCGGCCCCGTTTGCTTCGGCGAAGGCACCCTCGATCGCCGCTGCCGTCGCTGCAAAAGACCGGGCCGCCGATCATGTCGCGCTCGACGCCAGTCGCAAACCGACCGAAATATTGCGCTTCATGCAATTGAAACCGGGCATGACGGCGCTCGATCTGCTGGCGGGCAACGGCTATTATGCCGAGATTATAGCGCGTGCTGTCGGCCCCAAGGGCAGCGTCATCGCATTTTCGCCGGCCACTTACATGGCAGGCAAAAGCAAAACGGCCCTCGAAGCGCTCGCCTTACGGCACAAAAATTTGATCTATACGGGTGACCTCGTGGCGTTGATGACCAAACCCGCGACTCTCGATTTCGTCATGCTGCATCTGAACTATCATGACTTCTACTTCGAAAGCGTCCAATATAAGGTGCCGCGTACCGACCCGAACATGGTCATCGCGGGCCTGTTTCATGCGACGAGGCCAGGCGGCATCATTGCTGTCATCGATCACGTCGGTTCCGCCGGAGACACGCGCGCAATTGTCGACAAGGTTCACCGTATCGACCCCGAAACCGTAAAAGCCGATTTTGTGCGCGGCGGCTTTGTCCTCGACGCCGAAAGCCCGCTGCTGCGCATCGCGAGCGACGATCTCAGCAAAAATGTCTTCGACCCTGCCATTCGCGGCAAGACCGATCGGTTTGCCTTCCGCTTCCGCAAACCCAAATGAATGAAGTCATCGCGCTGACCGATATTGCGCGCACGATCCAGCTTGCCGTTGCGCCCGTTTTCCTGCTCGCGGGGATCGGAGCGTTCATGAATGTGATCGCCGGACGCCTGAACCGCGTGGTGGATCGCGCGCGCGTGCTCGAACGGTTGCATCCCGATTCAAGCGGCGCCGAGCATGACCGCCATGTCTGGGAGTTGCGTCTGCTCGACCGGCGGATCACGCTGGCGAGCAATGCAATATTCCTGTGCGTGGCGAGCGCGATTACGGTCTGTGTCGTCGTGACACTGCTGTTCGTCGCCGAAATGGCGAACCTCAACTACGGCACCAGCGTATCGATCCTGTTTGTCCTGTCGATGGCCCTGCTGGCGGCAGGGCTGGCGCTGTTCCTCGTCGAAACGCGTGTTGCCGTCCGCGGCATCCGCATTCGCGAGGAGTTGCTCGAGCGGGCAAGTCGGCGTTGATGCTTTACAGATAGTTTATGCGCCCGGATTATGGGTGGCGGCAATATTAATAACGCCCTGCTCCCCAACAAGAAGGTCCTAGTGCCCCGCCTGAGGTCCCCGCTCAAGCCCCGATGCCGCGAGCTGGGCATCAATCATCGCCATCAGGCGTTCGAGGCCTGCTTCGTCCTGCGCTTCGGCGCGGGCGACCAGCACATCCTGCGTGTTCGATGCGCGCAGCAGCCACCAGCCGTCCGCCGTGTTGACGCGCGCGCCGTCCGTGCGGTTCACATCGGCGCCTTCGTCTTCAAGCCGGTCGAGCACTTCATCAATTACCGCAAACTTGCGCTCTTCGGAAACCTGAAACCGCATTTCGGGCGTATTAACCATTGGCGGCATCGCATCCTTCAACGCTGTCAACGAGCCGCCCTGCGACGCGACAGCACGGATTAGCTGGATGGCCGCAAATTGCGCATCGTCGAATCCGTAAAAGTCGTAATAATCTTTGGCGAAGAACACATGGCCCGACATTTCGCCGGCAAGCGGCGCGCCGGTTTCCTTCATCTTGGTCTTGATCAGGCTGTGCCCGGTTTTCCACATGAGCGGTTCGCCACCGAGTTCGGACACGCGATCATAAAGCGCTTGTGAAGCTTTTACATCGGCAATGATCGTAGCTCCCGGCAACGCCTTCAACACAGGTTCTGCCAAAATGCTCAAAATCTGGTCCCCCCAAACGACCCGGCCCATGCCATCAACCGCGCCTATGCGATCCCCATCGCCATCGAAAGCCAGTCCGAAATCGAGCTTGTTGTCAGCGACGAGCTTTTTCAGGTCGCTTAGATTTTTTTCCTCGGTTGGGTCCGGATGATGATTGGGGAAGTTGCCATCAATATCTGTGAAGAGCGTAAAATGTTCACCGGGCAACAACGCAACGAGTTTCTCGATAACCTCGCCCGCCGCACCGTTGCCGGCGTCCCAGCCGATGCGGAAAGGGGCGCCATCGGGTTTCTTGGCGTCATACCCCTCGACCAATCGCGCGACGTAATCGTCGATGATGACATAGTCGCTGACCGCGCCGTCACCGGTCTCCCAGTCGGCAGCCTCGCCGAGCCGATCGAGATCGCGGATGTCCGCCCCGTAAAACGGCGCATGCGCAAGCACCATCTTGAAGCCATTATACTCGCCGGGGTTGTGGCTGCCGGTTACCTGAACGCCGCCGTCGACCTCGAGCGTCGCTTCGGCATAATAGAGCATTGGCGTTGGCCCTAAGCCGACACGAACGACATCGATCCCGGTTTCGCGCAGGCCACGAACCAGTTCGCCCTCAAGACTTATCGAACTGACACGCCCATCATAGCCGACCGCCACGCGCGTTCCGCCATTGCGTCGTACGCGCGTTCCAAAGCCGCGCCCGATTGCGTAGGCATCCGCCTCGCCCAGAGTTTCGCCGACAATGCCGCGGATATCATATTCGCGCAGCGAGGACGGATTGAAGCGATGCGTCATGAATTTTCCTTGTCGTGGAATGCGTAAACCCGCTTAGCGGCCCTAAGGTTTCAGCATCGTGTCACGCGCCCGGTTGATGCGCGCGGCCAGCTCGGCATTGCCACCGGCATCGGGATGAACCTTTGCAATCAGACGGCGGTGCGCATCGAGAATAGCCTCGTTGTCCGCGTCGGTGGCGACACCGAGCAATTTGGCTGCCTCGACCTTGCCCATGCCTAACGGCGTGGCAAGGAAGCGCTTGCCCACGAAATAAAGCGCGACAAGTACCACGATAATCAGGATAATCTTCATGAAAATTCCAGTTGTGGAAGCGCTTCTTCGCGGGCAGGCAGCGCAAAAGCGGAAATCATCTCGCGCAATTCCTGCCGCGCTGCGATGTGGCTAAGCCCGACTGACTCGATCGCACCGACGTCGAGCAAGGTCAGCCCTTTGGGAAACAACTCGCGATAGATAACCCGCTCGCCGAGCCCCGGTATGACGCGGAAACCGACGCGCTTCGAAAGTTCCGCCAGTGCAGCACCGACGCGCCGCATGTTATGTGCCTCGAGATGCTGGAGCCGGTTGCGCAGCACGACCCAGTCGACCGTGCCGCCATCGGTTTTCGCGCGGACCTTACGCAAATCCCAGATCAGTTCGGCATAAAAACTCGGCTTTTTGACCTTGAACGTCTCAGCATCGACTTGTCCGATCAGGTCGAGATCGACGAAACTGTCGTTGATCGGTGTCACCAGCGTATCGGCCAGCGCAATCGCTGCGCGCGCAAGCGGATCATCGCGCCCCGGCGTATCGATGATGATATAATCGCAACCATGCCCCAGCCGTGCCGCATCCTGCTCGACACCTGCAGGCGTCATCAGCGACAGCACGCCATAAACCGGCATCGGCAGGTCGAGCCCGCGCCGCCGCACGGTCGCAGCACGATTGTCGAGGTAACGCACTGTCGTCTTTTGTCGCACATCCATGTCGAGAACAGCGACACGAAAGCCTGCCGCACATAGCGCAACGGCTGTGTGGACCGCCGTCGTCGACTTGCCCGTACCGCCTTTTTCATTGGCAAAAACGATTTTGTGCATGTGCATCGCATTCATCACTATGTTGATCGGCCCCCGCCATTTGGTTAGCAATCCATGCGCGCCAGTCGGCGCACATCCGACCGCCATAAGGGAGGCATATTTTCCGTGCAAATAATCCGTGACATCGCTGCCTTGCGAATGGCGCGCGCGTCTCTTGGCGGGACGGTGGCCGTGGTGCCGACGATGGGTGCGCTTCACGCGGGGCACATGAAGCTGGTGGAGACGGCAAAGCACCACGCCGATCATGTTATTGCCACGATATTTGTCAACCCGACGCAATTTGCACCCACCGAAGACCTGTCGCGCTATCCCCGGCGCGAGGCGGATGACGCGGCACTGCTCGCGCAAGCGGGCGTTGCAATCTTGTGGGCACCAACCGTGACGACCATGTATCCGGATGGATTTGCAACAAGCATCGCAGTCGCAGGGGTGAGCGAAGGTCTGTGCGGCGCATCGCGCCCCGGACATTTTGTCGGTGTCGCGACGGTGGTCAACAAGTTGTTTGCGCAGGTTCGACCCGACATAGCGTTGTTCGGCGAGAAAGACTGGCAACAACTGCAAGTGATCCGCCGGATGGTTGCCGATCTCGACATGGGGATTACGATTGTCGGTGTTCCGATCGAGCGCGAGGCCGATGGTCTGGCCCTGTCGTCGCGCAATGCCTATCTGTTGCCCAGCGAGCGCGCATCCGCTGTTGCCCTGCCGCATTCGCTTCAGGCCGCCGCATTGGCGCTGGAACGTGGTGCAAACGAAGCCGAGACACTGGATCGCGCCCGCGCCGATATCACTGCTGCGGGCTTTTCGATCGACTATGTCGAACGCCGCGGTGATCGCATTCTGGCCGCCGCGCGAATCGGATCGACTCGTCTGATCGATAATTTCCCAATCATGTCGCGTTAAACTTTCCCCTAAATCTGCCGTTCCTGATGCAATTCGAAATATGCTTTCGCGTCGTTAACCATTTGTTGAAACCATTTCGGCGACAGTTTGGGTTGACAAAGCATAATGGGGGTTTGGGTTATGGCATCGAGTTTCAAGAGCGCGGCATTTCTGATCGAAAGCCGGATAACGGACGCCGCATCGGGCGATGCGAATGCGTGTTACGACCTGGGTATTGCCTATTCGAGTGGTTCAGGCGGGATCGATGTCGATCTGATCCAGGCACATAAATGGTTCAATCTTGCGGCTGTTTCCGGTGCCGAACGCGCACAGCAATGCCGCGCCGAAGTCGCCGATGAAATGAGCGCGCGCGAAATTGCGGAAGCGCAGCGCCAAGCACGGGCATGGCTGGGTGCAACCCAAATGCGCCGCGCGGCCTAATCGCCTTTTTTGAACGGCGCCATTGCGCCTAGAAATTCGATCTGCCGTTCGACCGCGCGCCGTTCACGGATCAGGAAATCGGCGATTGCGCGCCGGAAATTCGGATCGGGAATATAATGCGCTGACCATGTCGGCACCGGCACATAACCGCGTGCAAGCTTATGTTCGCCCTGCGCGCCCGCTTCGACTGTTTTCAGCCCGCGCGCAATTGCCGCGTCGATGGCCTGATAATAGCACAGTTCGAAATGCAGGAACGGCACGTCTTCGGTGCAGCCCCAGTACCGCCCATAGAGCGTCTCGGTGCCGATGAAATTCAATGCGCCTGCAATCGGGACGCCGTTACGAAGCGCAAGAATGAGTAAAATCTTGTCGGGCATCGTGCGCCCGATTTCCGAAAAGAACTGTCGCGTCAGATAGGGTTGCCCCCATTTGCGGCGGCCCGTATCCTGATAAAATCGCCAGAAAACGCTCCAGTGCGCTTCGGTGATGTCGGCACCGCTGATGTGGATGATCTCAAGCCCCGCGACGGCGGCAGCGCGTTCCTTGCGGATCGCCTTGCGCTTCCGCGAAGCGAGCGCGGCGAGGAAATCATCGAAGCAGGCATAGCCGTCATTGGCCCAGTGAAACTGCGTTCCCTCGCGGATCAGCCAGTCGCCCTTTTCGAAAAGATCGACCTGATCGGGCGCGACGAAATTTGCGTGGACCGACGATAGGCCGTTTTGCGTCGCCAGCACTTCGGCCGCCGCAATCAGCCCGCGTGCGATATCGAAATCCTGCGTCAGCACGCGCGGCCCCGGCACCGGGCTGAACGGAACAGCAATAACAAGCTTGGGGTAATAGCGCCCGCCTGCACTCTCATAGGCATCGGCCCAACTATGATCGAACACATATTCGCCTTGGCTGTGGCTTTTTACATAAGCCGGCATCACGCCGAGCAGCGCGCCATCCGCACCATCGATCGCCAGCGGCACTGGTTGCCAGCCCGCGCGCGTTGTCGCGCTTCCCGATGTTTCGAGCGCGGTCAGGAAGGCGTGGCTGACAAACGGATTGGCTGCACCGGCGCAGCGATCCCAAGCAGCAGCGTCAAAGCTCGCCACACCGTCGCCAACCCGCGCCAATATTTCTTTCATGCCGGTTTTTCGTAAATCGCTTCGTCGGCATGGGCAAAAGCGCGGCGCTCGGCATCGGCATCGCGCACCGTCCATGTCAGCACCGGGATCCCGCGCGCCCGCGCAGCCGCCGCAAACGACGACGGCAGGTCGCGCACATCGTAAGCTAGGAAATCGGGCTTGGCTTTCGCCATCGATGCCCAGCGTTCGACCCAACCTTTCGCGTTGCGCTTGTTTTCTTCGCTTACCACCAACCCGCGCACGATCCTCGGGGCGTTTTGTGCAAACCACGCGCCGACCAGCGGGTTGAACGACATGATTGCCGCGTCGCCGCGATACCCCTCGAGCGCGCGGCGGACTGACAGGCACAGCGCGGCGACGCGGGGGCCCGTCGCCTTGATCTCGATAAGGACGGGAACGCTGCCCCCAATCAGGGTCAGAATTTCGGGGAGTTGCGCGATTGCCTCGGTCGTCCCGCGCAAAGCGATACACCCCAATTCGGTCGGGGTGTACGCAGCGATCGCACCGGTCGCGTCCGTCAAACGGTCAAGCATAGCGTCATGAAATACCATGGCCTCGCCATCGCGTGCGCTCTGCACATCGAGTTCGATCCCGTGGCCCAGCGCCATTGCTGCGCGAAATGCAGCGCGCGTATTTTCGATAACAGCACCACCGTGCAACCCGCGGTGCGCGTAAGGTTGGGCTTTTAAAAATGCCACACGGTTGTGCGATGGCGCAGGCGCAATCAGCCGCTCAAGCGGGGCGAACAGCGACAATCGCATCGACCTCCACCATGGCGCCGCGGGGCAATACCGGCACACCGACGGCAGCACGCGCATGTTTTCCGGCGTCACCAAACAGCGCGACCATCAGCGACGACGCGCCATCGGCAACTTTGGGCTGATCGGTAAAGCGATCATCGCTTGCGACGAAGACACCCAAGCGCACGATGCGCTCCACGCGGCCCAGATCGCCAAGTGCCGCTTTCAGCTGCGCCACAATCATCAGCGCGCAAGCCTGTGCTGCTTCCTGCCCGGCTGCAACATCGCGATCATCACCCAGACGACCAACCATGACCTCGCCGCCTTTGAACGGTAATTGGCCTGATATGAACAGCATGCCGTTGACCTCGACTGTCGGGACATAATCGGCGACCGGCGCTGCAGCGGTTGGCAGCGTCAGGTTCAGTGCCGCAAGGGCGTCAGTGATGGCTTCGGTCATGCCACCGCCAAAGCGCAAGCCGATGACAGGGTCAAGACGCATCTTTGAATGTGTCCCAAAGCGCTCTATCTATTTGCGATGGCCATTCTCCCCCGCCCGACGTCGCCGCTTGCCGCCTGGCGCGATTTCCGCGACTTTGCGCGCACACCGCGAAAGCACAAGATCGTGTTTGCAGCGCTTGCCTGCGTGTTTCCTGCCTTTCTGCTCTGGGCCATGGTCCACGATGCCAAAGTCGATGAGGAATGGATCCCGCCCACTATTGTTTACGTCAAGCAATGGCCTGCCAGCCGCACCGCTGCCGAGGCGCGCGCGCAACAGGCGAAGGATTTGCCTGCCGAACTGGCGGCCAGAAAGGAAAGTGAGGATGCGGCCGAAGCACGACGTCAGGCGTATCGTCGCCTTGCCGATAAGATGGGCATCGACGTCGACAAGCAGCGCAAATGAATGACGACGCGCGCTGGATGGGCGCGGCAATTGCATTGGCCACGCGAGGGCGGGGACGGACCCGGCCCAATCCCAATGTCGGATGTGTCATTTTAAGGAACGGGCGCGTGATCGGGCGCGGCGCCACGGCAGACGGCGGGCGGCCGCATGCCGAAGCCGTTGCGCTGGCACAGGCGGGCGATGCCGCAAATGGCGCAATGCTTTATACGACGCTGGAACCTTGCGCGCACGTCAGCACACGGGGTCCAACGTGCAGCGATCTGATTGCCCATAGCGGGATCGCGCGTGTCGTGATTGCAGTCGGCGACCCCGATCACCGGACGGATGGGCAAGGTGTTACACGATTGCGCAGTGCCGGGCTCGAGGTGGCTGAGGGTATCGAAACTGCTGCAGCGTCGCGCGCCATGGCCGGATTTCTGACCCGCCAACGCTACGCGCGGCCGCATGTTACTCTGAAGCTCGCACTGTCGCTGGACGGCTGCATTGCGCACGCAAGCGGCGAAAGCCAGTGGATCACCGGTCCCGAAGCCCGTGCGCATGGCCATCTCGAACGGTCACGGGCCGATGCGATCCTCGTGGGGCGCGGTACGCTCGCGGCCGACGCGCCGCGACTGGACGTACGACTGGCCGGCCTCGAAGCGCGAAGTCCGAAACGATATGTTCTGACTTCGGGTGCCGCGCCCGACGGATGGAGCGCAATCTCTAACCCCCAAGCGATCGGCCTTATCCCCGCCGACGATGTCTTGATCGAAGGCGGTGCGAGGACTGCTTCGGCTTTCCTTGCTGCCGATCTCGTCGATTGCCTGCTTATCTACCGAGCGCCAGTCTTGATTGGTGGCGGCACGTCAGCTTTGCAAGATATCGGCCTTGACGCGCTGTCGGACGCGCATGGCCGCTGGCACGCGGTCGATACGCGAATGCTCGGGGTCGACCGGCTCGACATTTACGAACGCGTGAGGGATTAGTAGCGCATGTTCACAGGTATCATCACCGACATCGGCACAATCAGCAGCACCGAACAGCGGGGCGACCTGCGGATCGTAATCGAGACGACCTACGACACCGCGACGGTCGCAATCGGCGCGTCGATTGCGTGTTCGGGCGCCTGCATGACCGTTGTCGAAAAAGGACCGGGATGGTTTGCGGTCGATATGTCGGGCGAAAGCATTTCCTGCACTGCGCCGGGCCTGTGGGTTGCTGGCGGTAAATTGAATCTGGAGCGCGCGATGAAAATCGGTGACGAACTTGGTGGGCATATCGTCACCGGGCATGTCGATGGCATCGGGCATGTCGTTTCCTTCGACAAAGTCGGCGATTCGTGGCGTGTTGTGATTGCAGCGCCCGATGCCGTCGCGCCTTATGTCGCCACCAAGGGATCGATCACGGTCGATGGCGTGTCGCTGACGGTCAATGAAGTCACTGATCAGCCGGATAATACGGCACATTTCATGCTGAACATCATTCCGCATACCGCCGCGATGACGACGCTGGGCGGGTTAAAGGCTGGCACTGCCGTGAATCTCGAAATCGACATCCTCGCACGCTATCTCGCGCGGATGCGGTCGCGGCTGACACGCTAATTTTTTGCCCGCCGCTGCAGTGCAATCACGTAAATTACCAGTGCCACACCAGCGAACAGAAACCACTGCACTGCATAGGCCAGGTGATTGTTTGAAATTCCCGCTGTGCTTGGCGGAGCGCTCGCAGCGAGGCCTTTGGCAGGCACATCGGCAACAAGCATCGGGCGCAGCGGCGTCGCGCTTCCAAACGCTTTGCCGATAATGCTCGACTGATTGGGCTCGGTCGTGATCAGCCCGTCGATTGTCCCACCACGCCAATCGGGCTTGAACGCGGGGTTTGCCGCAACGCCCATATCGATCAGCGCACCTGGCCCTTCGGCACCTGTCGCACATTCGGCAATGTGGCGGTATCCGCCCTGCCCTGTAGGTGTCGCGCCACCCGTGACACGCCAGCCGGTCACACGCAGGCAAGTGACTCGGCTTTTGCGAAACATGGCTCCGTTCGCGACTGGCGCCTGCGCAGGATAGGCCATCGGCGGCAAATCGCGATTGGCCGACAGCCGTGCGATAAGCACTTCCTTCTCGCCACGCCGATCCAGTTGCCAGACGCCAAGTGCGATCATCACGGCAACGGCAACCAACACGAGGATCGTCGGAATGATCGGCAGGCGCTTCATCAATGCGCCTTACTGCCGTCAGCTGATCGGTGCACCCCAGCCACCCCAGACGTAAATTGCCACGAACAGGAAAAGCCACACGACGTCGACGAAGTGCCAATACCAGGCGGCAGCTTCGAACCCGAAATGCTGACGTGGTGTGAAATCGCCATTGTAAGTGCGCTTCAGGCAGACCGCGAGAAAGATGGTGCCGACAAGGACGTGAAAGCCGTGAAAGCCGGTCGCCATGTAAAACGCCGCACCATAGTTCGTGCCCGCAAATGAGAAGGGTGCATGCAGATATTCATAAGCCTGAATGCTCGTGAACAAAACGCCGAGCAACACCGTGGCCCACAGCCCCTTCTTCAACCCGTCGCGGTTGCCATGGATCAACTCGTGATGCGCCCATGTCACCGTTGTACCTGAACACAACAGGATCAGCGTATTGAGCAGCGGAAAGTGGAACGGATCGATGACTTCGATGCCTTTGGGCGGCCAGGTCGCTGCGGTTTCACCAAGCGTTACAGCGCCGTCCGCAACGGACATGGCGGTCGGGAACAGCGAAAAATCGAACCACGCCCAGAACCAGCCGACGAAAAACATGACTTCGGATGCAATGAACAGGATCATCCCGTATCGCAGGTGGAGCGAAACAACAGGGGTATGATCGCCCGCATTGGCTTCACGGATCACGTTCGCCCACCAGGCATACATGGTATAGAGCACCGCCGCTAGACCGGCGAAGAAGACATAGCCACCGAATTGCGCCTTGTGCATCCACATGACCGCGCCCGCGGCCATGAGCAGCGACGAAAATGCGCCGATGATCGGCCACGGATCAGGCGGCAGGATGTGGTATTCGTGGTTCTTGGCACCGGCCATCGGATCATTCCTCGAAGGTCTTGTCGTTCAAAAGCGATTAACTTGGCTTTGCGGCCTCGTCTACGGGATAGAAAGTATAGGACAGCGTGATCGCCGTCACGTCCTTGGCAAGCGGATCATCAAGGATCGCTGGCTGAACGAAGAAAATAACGGGCATTCGCACCGTCTGACCGGGAGCCAAAGTCTGCTTGTTGAAGCAAAAGCACTGGATTTTTGCAAAATGAGCGCCCGATTGCGTCGGGGTGACGTTGTAGGTCGCGGTCCCGGTGACCGGCTTGTTGCTTAGGTTGGTGGCAGTGAAAAACGCGATGTTGCGCGCGCCGATCGTAACCGTCTGTGATGTTGCTTCGGCTTTGAACGACCAGGGCAACGATGACGAATGATTGGCATCGAAACGCACTTCCATCGTCTTGCCGGCAATGCCGCCGGGGATTGCAGCTTCCTTAGCGCGCATCGTCGTGCCGCCGTAACCAGTGACATTGCAGAAAAGGCGGTAAAGCGGAACGCTCGCATAGCCGAGGCCGAGCATCGTGAGCGCAGCGATTATCGCGATTAATCCTGTGCGCCGGTTCCGGTCGATGGCGGCCGTCTTCATCCGCTGATCCGTGCAATCGTGATGAAGTAAAACAGGATCACCATGCCCACGAGCAACACGGCCGTCACGATCGAGCGTGATTTGCGTCGGCGATTGAATTCGTCATCAGGCCTCATGCGAGGTTCCGGTCGAGCGCCAGCGCCGCAAAAATCAGCAGGACATAACCGATCGAATAGATGAATAGCGTGCGCTCGGGTTTCATGGTCGCAGGAGTCGGCGCATCGACGATGACGCACCAAGCGGTCAGGGTTACGAAGACCCCCGAACTAACAGCAGCGATCACGCCATAAAGCGTGCCCGCAAGACCCAGTGCCCAGGGCGCAACTGCGGCTCCCGCCATCAACACGGAATAACTTAGCATCTGCACCCGCGTCGCTCGTCCACCCGCCACGACCGGCAGCATCGGCACGCCGCCTTTGGCATAATCGTCGCGGATCAACAGCGCGAGTGCCCAGCTGTGCGGGGGCGTCCACAGAAATATGATCGCGAACATCAGGATCGGGAGCAGCGAGACATCGCCGGTTGCCGCGACCCAGCCGATCAGCGGCGGGAACGCCCCCGCTGCACCGCCGATCACGATATTCTGTGGGGTCCGGCGCTTGAGTCCGACAGTATAAACGAGAACATAAAAGAGGATCGAAACCACAAGCAGCGCCGCCGCAAAAACATTCGCCGCGAGATACATCAACACAACCGAAAAAACGCCAAGACCGACGCCGAAATGCAGTGCCGTTTGCGCATCGATCCGCCCAGCTGGCAGTGGCCGGTTTGCCGTGCGCTTCATCATCGCATCGATGTCGGCTTCATACCATTGATTGAGCGCGCCTGCCGAACCCGCCGCCAGCGCTATCGCAAGGATCGAAGCGACGGCCAGTGCTGGCGGCAGCGCGATCGGCGCGGCCAGCATGCCGCACAGCGCCGTAAACACCACCGACCGCATCACGCGCGGCTTGGTTAGCGCGAAAAGATCGCGCCAGTCGGCAGGAAGCGCCGGAAATTGCAATGTCGTCGTCGTCATTTGCGAGCCTAATCAATCATCGGTGCCACCCGCCACTTAGTGCCGCTTGTCGTCCTCGATCACCGGCAGCGTTTCGAACTGGTGATAAGGCGGCGGGCTCGACAGCGTCCATTCGAGCGTCGTCGCACCTTCGCCCCACGGGCTATCTCCGGCCTTCTTGCCGCCGAACAATGTCCAGAACAGATTGACGAAAAACACCACCATCGACGCCGCCATCAAGACATAGCCGACCGATGCGACGTAATTCCAGTACATCAGAACGTCGGTGTAGTCGGGAATGCGGCGCTGCATACCCTGCAGCCCGAGGAAATGCATCGGGAAGAACAGGACATTGACGCCTACGAAGAACGTCCAGAAATGGATCTGGCCTAACGCTTCGTTATACATTTTCCCGCTCATTTTCGGGAGCCAGTAGTAAAATCCTGCAAACAGCGAGAACACGGCACCGAGCGACAGCACATAGTGGAAGTGCGCCACCACATAATAGCTGTTGTGCATATAAGTATCGATGCCTGCGTTGGCGAGCACAACCCCTGTCACACCGCCGACCGTGAACATGAAGATGAAGCCCAGCGCCCACATCATCGGCGTCTTGAACGTGATAGACCCGCCCCACATCGTTGCGATCCAGCTGAAGATCTTGATACCGGTCGGCACAGCGATCACCATCGTTGCCGCCGTGAAGTACATCTTCACGTTGACGCCAAGGCCGCTCGTAAACATGTGGTGCGCCCAAACGATGAAGCCAACGACACCGATCGCAACCATTGCATAAGCCATGCCAAGATAGCCGAAGACCGGCTTTTTCGAGAAAGTCGAAATGATCTGGCTGACCATGCCGAAGCCCGGGAGGATCATGATGTAAACTTCAGGATGGCCAAAGAACCAGAACAGATGCTGATACAGCACCGGATCACCGCCACCTGCCGGATCGAAGAACGTCGTCCCGAAATTACGGTCAGTCAGCAGCATCGTGATTGCCGCTGCGAGCACCGGAAGTGACAGGAGCAGCAGGAATGCGGTGACAAGGATCGACCAAACAAACAGCGGCATCTTGTGCAGCGTCATGCCCGGCGCACGCATGTTGAAAATCGTCGTGATGAAATTAACCGCGCCGAGGATCGACGATGCACCCGCTAGATGGAGCGACAAGATCGCCATATCGACTGCCGGACCTGGCGATCCGGTCGTCGAGAGCGGTGCATACACTGTCCAGCCGACACCGGCGCCCATACCAGTGCCGCCCGAGACGAAACTCGACCCGAGCAACAGAATGAACGACGGCACAAGCAGCCAGAACGAGATATTGTTCATGCGCGGAAATGCCATGTCGGGCGCACCGATCATGATCGGCACGAACCAGTTGCCAAAGCCACCGATCATCGCGGGCATGACCATGAAGAAAACCATGATCAGACCGTGTGCCGTGATCAGGACGTTCCACAAATGATAGGCTTCGTCGAGGCTGGCACCTTCGCCGACCCAACCCTGCAGATACTGGATGCCGGGCGCAGCAAGCTCGAGCCGCATCAGGCCCGAAATCGCGCCGCCGATGATCCCGGCAACGATCGCGAAGATCAGATACAGCGTGCCGATGTCTTTGTGGTTGGTCGACATGAACCAGCGCGCGAAAAACGCTGGTTTGTGATCGGCGGCGTCATGATGATGTTCCTGCGCATCGGCCTGAAACGCGTGGGCGGGATTGAGGGCAATATCGGTCATGATCTTAGCTCTTATTCGCAGCGGGAATTATCGGCGCTTTGGGTCCGCCAACGGTGCCGCCTTTTGAAAGCACCCAGGCGTTGTAGGCATCCATCGAAACGACTTCGACCGTGATCGGCATGTAACCGTGACGCGCGCCGCAAATCTGGTTGCACTGGCCGTAATACACCCCCGTTTTTTCGACCTTGAATGTCGTTTCATTGATGCGGCCGGGAACGCCATCCATCTGCGTCCAGAACGCGGGGATCATCCAGGCGTGAATGACGTCGTTCGACGTGACGAGCAGCCGGATTTGCGTATTCACCGGAATGACCATGCGGTTGTCGGTCGCGAGCAAACGCGGTTCGCCGCGGCGTTTGGCTTCGGCATCGGGCAGCATGTTTGCGGTCAACTCAAACCCGCCATTATCCTGATATTCGTATGACCAGTACCACTGGTTGCCGATCGCTTTGATCGTGATCGCATCCTTGCTTGCTGGCTTGTATTGCGCCGCAAGCAGACTGATCGACGGGACCGAGATCACGACGAGGATCAGGACCGGTATCAGCGTCCATGCCACTTCGATTGCCGTGTTGTGCGAAGTCTTCGACGCGACCGGATTGGCTTTGCGGCGATAGCGGAATGACGCCCAGAACAGCAGCGCCAGCACGAAAAGCGAAATGCCGACAATAATCGGCATCAGAAGTGCATTGTGCATCCAGATCGCGTCGCGACCGATATCAGTCACCTGCGTCTGAATCCCGATTCCTTTTGCCATCGGCTGACCCACACCGGCAACCGGCGCCAGCGGCGCAGGCGCGACAGCAGCCGGTGCCGCAACAGCGTCTGCAGGTGCTGCTGTCGTCAGAGGAGCCGCTGTTTCCGTTACGGCGGGGGGGACGGGCTGCGCCAACGTCACCGAGGTCATCGCTAACGACAGCCCCAACAAAACACGCTTCAAAACCATCTTCACGTCGATGTGCCTTATATGCTTTCGGATCGTGGCAACGTCGAGATGCGACGGCCCTGTCCCAACTCCCTATACGCCCGCTTTTTCGCGCTCTCAAGTGTTTGATGCAGTGCAACGTGGACTATATTGTGTTGCGGCAAACGCAACCGTATCAGGCGGCATATTCGCGGTGGAGCGCTTGATGACCGACGACGATGTTCTGGCCGAATTCCGTAGCGCGCAAGCACTGCTCGAGGGACATTTCATTTTGTCGTCGGGGTTGCGGTCAGCGCGCTTTCTGCAATGCGCGCGCGTGCTGATGGACCCGAAACGCGCCAGCCGATTGGCCGAAGCGCTGGCTGCAAAAGTTACTGTAGCCATCGATGTTGTCGTGTCCCCTGCAATGGGGGGCGTTATTATCGGGCATGAAATGGGCCGCGCGTTGGGCGTTGAAGCGCTTTTCCTCGAACGGCCCGAGGGCGTCTTCGAACTGCGCCGCGGCTTTTGCCTGACACCCGGCCAGCGCGTCCTGATGGTCGAGGATGTCGTGACGACGGGGTTGTCCTCACGTGAAGCCATCAAGTCGATCACCGCAGCAGGCGGCGTGGTTGTTGCAGCGGCCGCACTGGTCAACCGTTCGGATGGCACCGCCGATCTGGGCGTGCCGTTCACGCCGCTGATCCGCTTGTCGATCCCCACGTTTGCAGCAGACGCTTTGCCGCCCGAACTGGCGGCGATCCCCGCCGTGAAACCCGGGAGCCGCGCGCTATGAGACTTCGCCTCGGCGTCAATATCGATCATGTTGCGACCATCCGCAATGCACGCGGCGGGCTGCACCCCGATCCGCTGCGTGCGGTGCGCATTGTCGAAGCAGCGGGCGGCGACGGCATTACGCTCCATCTGCGCGAGGACCGGCGGCATATCCGCGATGGTGATCTCGATGCGCTGATGGGGTCGACGCAATTGCCGGTGAACCTCGAAATGGCAGCAACCGAAGAAATGTTGGCCATCGCGCTCAAGCATCGACCACATGCCGCGATGCTGGTTCCCGAACGTCGTCAGGAACGGACGACCGAAGGTGGCCTCGATGCTGCGGGTCAGCATAATCACCTGGCACCGATGGTCACGCAACTGACCGAAGCAGGCATCCGCGTGAGCCTGTTCATCGAACCCGACCCGCGCCAGATCGATGCGGCAATCCGTCTTCGCGCCCCCGTCGTCGAACTGCACACCGGCAAATATGCGCATGGTGATCCGGATGGGTCCGAACTTCGTCGCCTTGCCGATGCAGCGGCACTTTGTATGAAAAACGGTATTGAGCCGCACGCCGGACACGGCCTGACGTTTGACAATGTGGGGCCAATCGCAGCAATCCCGCAGCTTGCCGAGCTCAATATCGGCCATTTCCTTGTCGGCGAGGCAATCTTCATCGGCCTCGACGCCAGCATTCGCGAGATGCGTGCACTTATGGATGCGGCGCGCGGGTGATCATCGGTCTGGGCTCCGACCTTTGCAATATCGAGCGCATTCAGAAGTCGCTCGACCGGTTCGGCGAACGCTTCGAACAACGCGTCTTTACCGACGTCGAACGTGCCAAAGCCACCAAACGCCCGTTCACTCGTGCGGGCACTTATGCCAAGCGATTTGCCGCCAAGGAGGCATTCTCCAAAGCGGTCGGCACGGGGTTCAAGCGCGGTGTGTTCATGAAGGACATCGGCGTCGTAAACGCCCCCAGCGGCGCGCCGACGCTCGCGTTGACCGGCGGGGCAAAGGCACGGCTCGACGCAATCACGCCGGAAGGTTATGACGCGCACATTCACCTGACGCTCACCGACGATCATCCATGGGCGCAGGCATTCGTCATTATCGAAGCCCAAAAGACCGAAACGCCGAAAGACCCCCTGTGAACGCTGAATCCGCGATTCTCGACGTGCCTGCCAAAACTGCCAAGCCCAAAGCCGGCTGGCTGCACGAAGCCCACAGCATTTTCTGGCTCATCATGGCGGTGCTTGGTTTCCACAGCTTCATCGCCAAGCCATTCTATATTCCCAGTGAATCGATGGTGCCGGGGCTGCGCGTCGGCGACCGGCTCGTGGTCAGCAAATTTGCTTATGGCTGGTCGTTCGTCTCGCCCACTGTGCCCAACCCAGCGGCGATATTCAGAAACCTCGTCCTGCGCGAACCGGTGCCCAGCTGGAGTGTCCAGTTCACGCCGCGCAAAGGGCGCGTGTTCGGCAGCATGCCCGACCGCGGCGACATCGTCATCGTGACACCACCAGGCAGATCCGAGGATTATATCAAGCGTGTCGTCGGCGTGGGTGGCGACCGCTTCGAAGTGCGCGGTGGAATCGTCATCATCAATGGCACACCGGTGAAGCGCGTCAGCAAAGGCTTCCTGCGTATTCCCGTCGATGCCAACCAGCCCTGCAACGATGCCGAATATCCCGGCGCACTGACGCGCGACAGCCGAGGCAAAAGCTGGTGCCAGTTGCCGGTTTTTCGTGAGACGCTGCCCAATGGCCGAAGCTTCGATACGATCGATCTTGGTTATGACTGGCGCGTGGACGACGTGGCACCGATCACGATTCCGGCCAACCATGTCTTCCTGATGGGCGACAATCGCGATCACAGCGCCGACAGCCGCTTCCGCGCCGGCTTCCCCGATCGCGGCCTGGGCGGCCCGGTGCCGTGGGAGAATATCGGCGGGCGCGCCGAATTTATCACTTTTTCGTTCGACGGCACGACCCAATTATTCGATCCCACGACCTGGTTCTCGTCGCTTCGATCTGGACGCGCCGGCGATTCGCTGCGCCGGACCAAGGACTAGGGCCGGTGGCGAAGGCCGCGCCCTCCCCGCACGTCGAACGGCCCGGCCCCGCCGAATTTCGCGATCCGATGATGCGCAACGAGCTGCGTCGCGCCACGGTGTGGATGGGGCTCGCGCTGGTCATCGCCGGGGTCATCGTTCTGGCCGAACCATTGCTGATCATCATCGGCGGGCTGGTGTTTGCGGCGCTCCTGGACGGCGG
>JAYTAP010000079.1:0-18711 GCA_043737475.1 Sphingomonas sp. | reverse complement strand
TGTTGATCCGCGTATCGACGCCCTCCGTCGGACTTCCCGGGGCGCCATGCCATTCGACGCTGGTGCACTTGGCCAGAATCGTGATCCCGCGTTCCTTTTCGAGATCGTTCGAGTCCATTGCGCGTTCTTCGATGCGCTGGTTTTCGCGGAACGTGCCCGACTGGCGGAACAGCTGATCGACGAGAGTGGTTTTGCCATGATCGACGTGCGCGATAATGGCCACATTGCGGAGGCTCATGAAATGTCCTGAAGTGAGTGCGGGAATTTGGAGCGCGCCTACGCGATTTTGTGCGTTGCGGCAAGGATGACGCGCGTTCCCCGGCCGATCGATCTGTGCAAATGACGTGTCCGTGACAAAGCCGAGCAACCGCCGCACGATTATTCTGGATCGTCTGGCCGACCATGTCCTGGCGGATGGGCTCAGCGCGTCAAGTTTGCGGCCGCTCGCAAAAGCAGCGCAAACAAGCGACCGGATGCTGCTTTATTACTTTAAGGACAAGAACGAGCTTATCGGGGCGATGCTGGCGCAGATAGCCGCACGACTTACACTTATCCTGTCGGAAAGAGCGCCTGCAGCACCCGAACCGTTTCCGATCGCATGCGCGCGTCTGACGACGCTCGTTCGCAATGATGCATTATGGCCCTACATGCGGCTATGGCTGGAAGTGGCCAGTCTGTCGGCGCGCGGCGATCCACTTTTTCGCGACGTTGGCACACAAATTGGCCAAGGATTTCTGACGTGGATCCAGGACCAAGTCGATCCCCCGACACCTGGAAATGCAGCAATGTTGCTCGTGATCGTCGAAGGCGTTGTTCTGCTCAAAAGTATCGGTCTTGACGATATCGCAACATCGGCAATCGCGGCATATGTTTCAGACGGGACGATTAAGCAGAAAGGCCAGACACTGGCCGACCGCGGCGCCCCATAGGATTACCGCACCCGATGCGGCGATTTGCTCTGCATTGGCGCCGTAAAGCGTAGAGAACCAGGCGAGCGCGACGCCGTCGCACAACATGGCAGCCGTCGTCGCAACTGCCATCCCAATCGCAATCTGGCTGCGGTCGAGGCCGGCTGCTTTCCAGATAAGCAACACTGAGGGTGCGGACGCAGGCACCACTGCCGCATAGAGAATGACACGGTTCGTGCCGTCGAACGCACCTATGTGACCGAGAAACTGCGCAAGCAGCGCCGCCAGATACCAGAGAACGACGCCCAATATGACGACGATCATTACTTGCTTTGTGGACATGCCGATCCGAATCATTGGCCTGCTCCTGTTCCCGAACACGCTCATGCCGTAATGTAGCGATCGCTACAATGGAAAACCGGCTGGGCAGTCACTGTCATGCGTCTCACTTGAATAATACACGCAGTCGCGCCTATCTTGTTTCTAGAAACAACAGGAATCGATGCGCATGGCCACGCAACTTGCCGAACCCACCGATCTCGTGCTGACCCCGCCCGAGCCAATCGTGACGATAGCGCCTGAAAAGGCGAGTGGTCTGGTGCCGCTCGACGAAGGCCAGCGCAGCGCGCTCGAAGCAAAAGCCGATGCTTTCGTCGAAGAACTTGCCGCGCAGGACGTCAACTCGCCCGAGTTCGGCAAACGGGTCGATCAGATCAGTGACATGGGCCGCCGCGAAATTGCAGAAGCGGCGGGCCAGTCGAACCGCTTCCTCGACCGTCCGGTCCGCGCGATGGATAAGGAAGGTGGCGTCGGCACCGATCTTGCCGAACTGCGCCGAACGATCGAGGATCTGGATCCCGGCAAGCAGGGCAATCTGCTGGCACCCAAAAAACTGTTCGGCATCATCCCTTTCGGCAGCAAGATGCGCAATTATTTCGACGGCTATAAATCGTCGCAGTCGCATATCGCTTCGATCCTGACGCGCCTGACGTCGGGCAAGGACGAATTGCTGAAAGACAACGCGGCAATCTCGGTTGAACGCCAGAGCTTGTGGGCGGCTATGGGTCGGCTCGAACAGATGATCCATGTGTCAAAGGCGCTGGATGCAAAGCTCGAAGCCAAAGCGTTCGAACTCGAAGCGTCCGATCCGGCCAAGGCAAAAGCGATCCGCGAAAGCGCGTTGTTCTACGTTCGCCAGCGCACGACCGATCTGCTCACGCAGATGGCAGTCACCGTGCAGGGCTATCTCGCGCTCGATCTCGTCAAGAAAAACAATGTCGAACTCGTCAAAGGCGTCGATCGCGCCTCGACCACAACGGTGTCGGCGTTGCGCACGGCGGTTACCGTTGCACAGGCGATGACCAACCAGAAGCTGGTGCTGGCTCAGATCACGGCGCTCAACACGACGACGGCAAACATCATCGATTCGACTGGTGCGCTGCTCAAGCAAAACACAGCTGCAATCCACGAGCAGGCCGCTGGATCGACCATTCCGCTCGAAACGCTGAAGCGCGCGTTCCAGAACATTTATGACACGATGGACGCGATCGACGTGTTCAAGGCTAAATCGCTGGTTTCGATGAAAACGACGGTCGACTCGCTGTCGAACGAAGTCGAAAAGTCGAAAGGTTACATCGCCCGCGCCGAGGGGGCATCGCAGGCGCGGCTGTCTACCAGCGAAACCGCCAATCCGTTCGCGCCGATCTGATGAACAGCACCGATGAAGCCATCGCAAAGGCGGAAGCTGTGCTGGCGCGCGTCACAACGCCGCCCAAATATGCTTCGCGTGTCCGGGCGGCGCAGCGGCGGTCGGCCGTCCGCAAGGCTAAGCGGGTTTTTGCAACTGTAGTCGCGATCTTCATCGCGATGTTCGTCATCGGCCTCATCCTGCCGCTCGGCACAACTGGGGTCATGATCGGCGTTCTGCTGATGGTGCTCGCCTCGCTCGGGATCATCATGATGCCAGGCGAGCGTCTGCCTGATGCTGCCGCACTGCCGACAACCGCATTGGCGCAGCTACCGCTCAGAACCGAAGCCTGGCTTGCTTCGCAACGCGCGATGCTCCCCGCGCCGGCGCAACAGCTGAGCGACGGGATCGGTTTGAAACTCGAAGCACTCGCGCCACAGCTTCAAGCGTTGAACGAAAACGAACCCGCCGCTGCCGAAATCCGCCGGCTTATTGCCGACGAACTGCCTGAACTTGTGCGCGGATACGGCCGTGTCCCCGACGCTCTGCGCCGCGCGAACACAAATGGCATTATTCCGGAAAAGCAGCTCGTCGATGGGTTATCGGTCGTCGACGGTGAACTAACCCGCATGAGCGAGCAACTCGCACGCGGCGATCTCGAAAAACTGGCAACGCAAGGAAAATATCTCGAGCTGAAATATCAGGGCGATCCGCTAAGCTGAACACGCCTTGATTGCGCCGGGTTCTGGTCGCGCGCCAACGGGTTCGAATGCCGCGAGATACCCCCCTGCGGCTGGCATGTCCATGAAATCGACCATTTTGTAACCCACTGCGGCGAACTCGCATTCTAACAACTTTGGTGGTGTCCCGTGCTGGTTGGTCGGGCGATTGGCATCGACGACGACGACCCGCCCGCCTGCTTTTGTTGCCGGTCGCAGATTCCACAGGAACGCATAAGGCGATGCAATCTCGTGATACATGTGAACCAGAAACACGCGGTCAAAACTATTCGCGGGAAGATCGGGGTCGTCAGGCGAGCCCAGTTTGACGCTCACCATTTCGAGTTTTTCGCGCTCGACGCGCTCGGCAAGCATGTCGCGCACGTCGGGAATGATATCCTGCGCCAGCACGCGGCCCTTGGCACCGACGCGTGCGGCAAGACGGATCGTATAATAACCCTCACCCGCGCCGATATCAGCCACGGTCATTCCCGGTTTTACGCCCGCACGGTCCATGACGCCGGTCGATTCGCCCGCCTTGTCGCGGCTGTCTTCGTCGGACCAGCGCGCCGAAACAATGGCCGCAACGGGGCGCGATGCCGCCGGGAAGATCGAAGATTGCGGCTCGCGTGCTGCTGTGCCGCTGTTGCAGGCGGCGAGCAGTAGCGGGAACGCAAGTGCAATCCTCAATCCACATCCTCCACCACGACACGCTCGCCGGTCACCCGCTGCGACAAGGCTGCTGCCATAAACCGGTCGAGATCACCATCAAGCACGTCACTCGGTGAACTCGAAACCACGCCGGTGCGCAAGTCCTTTACCATCTGATACGGCTGCATGACATAGGATCGGATCTGGTGGCCCCAGCCGATATCGGTTTTCGACGCCGCATTGGCATCGGCTTCGGCTTCGCGTTTCTGCAGCTCGTTTTCGTATAGACGCGCGCGAAGCTGGTTCATGGCTTCGGCCTTGTTCTTGTGCTGGCTGCGCTGGTTCTGGCACTGAACGACGATATTCGTCGGAATATGCGTAATGCGCACCGCACTGTCGGTTGTGTTGATGTGCTGCCCGCCCGCGCCTGATGCGCGAAACGTGTCGATGCGCAGGTCGCTTTCGACGACCTCGATGTCGATATTTTCATCGACCACCGGATAGACCCAGACGCTGGCAAAGCTAGTCTGGCGCTTGTCGCCGCTGCCGAACGGGCTGATCCGTACCAGGCGGTGCACGCCGCTTTCGGTCTTGGCATAGCCGTAAGCGTTCTCACCCTTCAGCAGATAGGTAACCGATTTGATGCCTGCCTGATCGCCTGCATGATAGTCGATTGTCTCGACTTTCATTTTATGCCGCTCGGCCCAGCGCATATACATGCGTCCGAGCATTTCGGCCCAGTCATTGCTCTCGGTCCCGCCGGCGCCTGCATTGACTTCGATATAAGTATCGTTGGCGTCGGCCTCGCCGGCCAGCAGGGCGGCCACCTTGTCGCGTTCGGCGCGTTCGGCCATTGCCGCCAACTGTGCGACGCCGTCGTCAACCATGGCTTCATCGCCCTCGGCCTCGGCCATTTCCATCAGTTCGATAGTGTCGTCCAGTTCGGCCTGTGTTGCACGCGTTGCGCCGATTGCTTCTTCAAGCCGCCGCCGTTCGCGCATGACAATCTGTGCTGCCTTCGGATCGTTCCACAACGTGGGATCCTCGACCATCGCATTGAGTTCTCCGAGCCGTGCGAGCGCACGGTCCCAATCGATGAACCGCCGCAAGAGTGCGAGGGCCGCCGTAACCTGATTGATGTGACCCTGCGCTTCGGCGCGCATAATTAATTCCTAAATGCTGTTGTCGGGGGCGTTAGTAAATTCCGCCCTGCTTCTCAAGGAAATCGCTGTCGGCGCGCCCTGTCGGTGCCGTCTTGCGCACCGCCGTCGTCGGCTTGGCCACAATCGCTGGCACCATATCCTTGCCGATAGACCGGCGCGGTTCACTCTCCGGTTTGAATGCTTCCCAGATCACGGCAGCCTTGGGATCGGTATCTTCTGGAAAAGCGCCATAAACGCGCTTGCCTGACCGCCGATCGATTCGCACCATGCGCACACCGCCCGCCGCACGGAACGGCTTGACCGGCATTCCAGCCATTGCGGGCTTGGCAAACGCCTTGAAAATCGGGGCTGCGATCACGCTGCCTTGTGCGCCGCCGCCCATCGAGCGCGGCTGATCATAACCCACGTACACACCGGCAACGATGTCGGCCGACCCGCCGACAAACCAGACATTGGTCGGCCCCGTCGTCGTTCCCGTTTTACCGAAAATCGGGCGATCGAGATCGCGCAATACCGTCGCTGTTCCGCGCTGGATTACGCCCTCGGTAATATGCACCATCTGATAGGCAGTCATCGGGTCAAGAATTTGTTTGGTGCGGTGCGGCGGTCTCGGCATGGCTTTGCCGTCCCAATCAGGCATGTTGCAATTTTCGCAAGGCCGCGTGTCCATGCGGAAAATCACCTTGCCGCGCCGGTCCTGCACGAAATCGACCAGCGACGGGGTCAGCGCGCGGCCATTGTTCGCCAGGATTGAATAGGCGTTCACCATGCGCAGCACCGTCGTGTCACCTGCGCCCAGCGCCATGGCTAGAACGGCTGCATAGGGTTTTCCAGGCTCGCTGATTCCCATGTCGGCGGCCAGTTTCACGATGTTTTTCATGCCAGTCTGGCTTGCTGCGCGCACTGTCATCAGGTTGCGCGATTGCTCGATCCCCCATCGCATTGTCTGCGGCCCGGCGCCGCTCATGTTGCCGAAATTGCGAAAGCATTTCTGGCCGAGCCGGGCACCCTGATAAACGCAAAACGGCCCGTCTACGATGATCGATGCCGGCGTCATGCCGTGATCGAGCGCCGAGGCATAAGCAATCGGTTTGAACGTCGATCCCGGCTGGCGCAGTGCCTGCGTCGCGCGGTTGAAAGACTGGATGCGCGCATCAAACCCGCCCTGCATGGCCAGCACTTGGCCGGTATGCGGATTTTGCGCTACCATCCCCCCCGAGACCTCAGGCACGCTGCGCAGCGACCACTGACTGCCGTTCGGGGCGACCGCAATCACATCGCCGGGATTGAGCGCATCGAAGGCCGGGCTGGCGGTCCCGCGCCGCGGGGTCTGCGCCGCACTCGCCGCCAGCACGCCCGTCGATGCATCGACAAATCCGATCTGCGCGGCACTCGCGTTCTTCGATACGACCACGGCAGCCCGCCAGTTTTCGTAACTCAGGCCGATGTTTGCCGCCGCAAAGGCCCGTTGCCAGTTGTTCGATATGTCGACTTTGCCGATCGGTCCGCTCCAGCCTCGCCCACGGTCGAAACGCAACAAGCCTTCGCGCAACGCGGTTTGCATGTAACCCTGCATTTTGGGATCGAGCGAAGTGCGCACCCAAAGGCCGCCCGAATAGACCGAATGGGGCCCGTCTTTGGCGGTTTCGCCGAATTTTGCAATCAACTGACGGCGAACTTCCTCCATGAAATAATCGCCCGCGTTGTCATCTCTCGCTTGCGCGCGCGGGATCAAAACGAACGGCGTTGCAATAGCGGCATCATGCTGCGCGCGCGAAATAAAGCCATTGGACAACATCTGACCGATCACCCAGTTGCGCCGCTCGAGCGCGCGATCGGCAAATTTCGCGCGGCTATAGGTTTCGGGTGCCTTGGGCAAAATGGCGAGAAACGCCATTTCCGCAAGCTCGAGTTCGGCGACGTCCTTGTCGAAATAAGCGCGTGACGCTGCCTGAACACCGAACGAATTACGACCCAGCGCAATCTGGTTGAGGTAAAGTTCGATGATCTGCTCTTTGGTCAGGACGGCTTCGATGCGATAGGCAAGCAGCGCTTCCTTGATCTTCCGCGCGTAACTGGCCTCGTTGCCGATCAGCAGGTTTTTGGCGACCTGTTGCGTGATCGTCGATGCCCCGACTTTGCGCCCTGAACTCGTCAAGTTGGTAAAGACCGCGCGGACGATGCCCGGATAATCGACGCCGCCATGTTCGAAAAACGTCTTGTCTTCGGCTGCGCGGTAAGAATCGATCAATTGTTTTGGAAATTCGTCGAACGCCAGTTCGATCCGGCGCTCGCGGGCATAGCTTTGGACCGGCGAGCCGTCATAGGCGCGAACGTTCGTTGGCAGGGGCGGTTCATAAGCAAGCAACTGCCGCGCATCGGGCAAATTCCGCGCAAACAGCAACCAGATGATGAGCCAAGCCAGCAAAATGAGTGCGATTACGAGTGCGACAATATTTGCCCAACGGTTGGCCCGAAGCTGAGAAAGCCAGCCGAGATCACGGGTCAGTTTTAACTTCAGATTCTCGGTTTCGGGAGCGGCCATGTTGGTCGTGCCCTAGCAATGTGTTAACGCGATGCAAAGCGCCGCGCGAAATGGACGTCAACGGCTCGGCGAATATTCAGCGCAATCGCGGCCTGACCCACTGTCGATGTAATCCGTTCGACGTCGGCCAGATTGGTGAGATAGCCGACTTCCAGTAAGATCGCCGGCGTATCGGGCGCTTTCAAAACTGCGAAACCCGCCATTTTGTGATAATCCTCGCGAAACGGCACTGTTTTGGCTTCGCGTTTCAGCAAATCGGCAAATCGCGCCGAGGCGTTCATCGTCTCGCGCTGCGCCAGGTCGATCAGGATCGACGACACGTCGGCCTGTTCGCCGCGCAGATTGACGCCGTTGATGATGTCGGCCTTGTTTTCGCGCGCAGCCAGCTGCGCGGCCTTGCGATCCGAAGCCACTTCGGACAGCGTATAGATCGTCGCGCCAGCGGCATCGGGTATCGTTGCCGCATCGGCATGAACCGAAATGAATAAATCGGCCTTCAGTCCGCGCGCGATCTCGGCTCGCTCGCGAAGTATCAAAAAGCGGTCGTCGTCGCGCGTCAATGCGACGCGAACCCGTCCCCCTTTCAACAGCTCGTCACGTATGGCGCGCGCTACGCCCAGCGTTACATCCTTTTCGCGTATCGCCGTTTCGCGCGAAATCGCGCCGGGATCATGGCCGCCGTGCCCCGGATCGATCACGACCAACGGCCTGTCCGGCCGACCGAACACTTGCGGGCGTTGCGGCCCTGCCTGCGGCGGCCCGAGCGAAATCGTGAGATTGTAACGGCTGCGCGGTGGCTTTGCCGAACGGGCGGCGGGAACGCGAAAGCCTTTCTCGTTCAAAGCACGTTCGTCCCGTGAAACGCTTTCGACACCTTCGACGCCAATCGTTGCGATATCAAGCACAAGACGCGACGGAGAACCAGTCTCGGCAAATGCTGACGAAACCGTTGTCAACAGGACTGCAAATGTGAGTGCCACGGGCATGACACTTCTTTGCCGCTCCGAATGGGTCTTGGTCCAGTGATTTAGCATCGTTAACTGGTTTCCGCCTTGTTAACCACGTTACGGCAACGCACTTGCGGGCTAAAGCGTTAGGATATGGTTAAACCCTCATTAGATCCGCGCCACTCAGAAGGCTTCATCACTTGTGTATTGCCGCCTGATATCACTGGTGCTAGCAGTGTCCTGCATCGCCGGAGGGAACCCGTCCGGACGATGGCTTTAGCGGCTGCGCTTCCCTGCTGCAGTCGATCAGGTTGACGCTCGAATGACTCATGGCCTTCCGATTTCTGCTTCACTGCCCCGACACGGGGCCGAAGCGTTTCGGACGGCGTTTTTTCCGGCACCTTTGTCCGGACATGGTCATCGCGCAGACACGATACTTCCATCAACCCGGACGAAACCGGCGCGCGGGTTCGCAGCCATTTTTTCGTCCTCACCAGAGGCGCCACGCCATTTTAAGCGGCGCGCCCGGAGATATTTACATGACAATGCGTATGCTCATCGATGCGCGCCACCGGGAAGAAACCCGTGTCGCGGTCGTCAAGGGTAACCGGATCGAAGAATTCGATTTCGAATCCGCCGAACATCAACAACTCAAGGGCAATATCTATCTTGCCAAGGTAACCCGCGTCGAACCATCGCTGCAGGCAGCGTTCATCGATTACGGTGGTGGGCGTCACGGATTCCTTGCCTTCAGCGAAATCCACCCCGATTACTACCAGATCCCGAAGGAAGACCGCGAAGCGCTGCTTCGCGAAGAAGCCGAACACGCTGCCGAGGAAGAGCGTCTTCGCGCCGCCGAAGATCATTTCGACGACGACGATGACCATCATGACGACGACGGGCAAGAAGATCGCCTTGAAGAAGTCGATTTGGAACTGGAAGACGGCGAGGAAGCCCCACCACCGGCGCCAGTCACCGCATCGAGCAACGGCATCGACGAAGGTGCCGCCGAAAATTTGCGCGAAAAGCGGATGAACTTGCGCCGCCGTTACAAAATTCAGGACGTGATCCGCCGCCGCCAGGTGCTGCTTGTCCAGGTCGTCAAGGAAGAACGCGGCAACAAGGGCGCGGCGATGACGACATATCTGTCGCTCGCCGGGCGCTATTGCGTCCTGATGCCCAACACGTCGCATGGCGGCGGGATCAGCCGCAAGATTTCGAACGGGGCAGATCGCAAGCGGCTGAAAGTCATCATGGCGGAATTGAATCTGCCCAAGACAATGGGTTGCATCGTCCGCACGGCGGGCCTTCAACGCACCAAAGTCGAAATCCGCCGCGATTTCGACTATCTCGCGCGCCTGTGGGACGAAATCCGCGAAAAGACGCTTGCCGCCGCTGCTCCAGCGATCGTTTATCAGGACAGCGACCTGATCAAGCGCGCCATCCGCGACTTGTATAACAAGGATATCGACGAAGTGATCGTCGAAGGTGACGAAGGTTATCGCCACGCCAAGCAGTTCATGAAGCTCCTGATGCCGAGCCATGCGCGCCGTGTCCAACCTTATGCCGACCCGGTGCCCTTGTTTCAACGCAACCATGTCGAAGAACAACTGCAGGCAATGTACCAGCCGGTGGTCCAGCTGAAATCGGGTGGCTACCTCGTCATCAACCCGACCGAAGCACTGGTGTCGATCGACATTAACTCGGGCCGCTCAACGCGCGAACACGGCATCGAAGCGACGGCTGTCGGCACCAACCTTGAAGCCGCGCACGAGATTGCCCGCCAACTCCGCCTGCGCGACATGGCCGGCCTTGTTGTCATCGACTTTATCGACATGGAAAATAACGGGAACATCCGTAAAGTCGAAAAAGCGATGAAAGCCGCGCTTGCCGATGATCGCGCGCGGATCCAGGTCGGGCGCATCTCGTCGTTCGGCCTGATGGAAATGAGCCGTCAGCGGTTGCGCACCGGCGTTCTTGAAGCCTCAACTCGCCAATGCCCGCATTGCGAAGGTACGGGTCTTGTCCGCACGGCATCGTCTGCCGGCTTGCTGGCCCTGCGGATGCTCGAGGATGAAGCCGGTCGCGGTCGCGGCTCGATCCTCACGCTGCGGTGCAGTTCCGAAGCGGCATTCTACGTCCTCAACCGCAAGCGTCACGAACTCGCCGAGATCGAGGCGCGCTTCGGCGTCCGCATCGAAATCGCCAGCGACGGCGAAGTCGAGGGCGCGCGGATGACGGTCGAAGCCAGTGGTCCGCCCCCTGCGTTCACACCCAAGTTTGAAGCGCCACCGGTTTACGAAGAAGAAGATGACGACGACATCGCCGAAGACGAGGTTGATGAAGAGGAAATCATCAAGGAAGCCGCGCGCGAAAATCAGGCGCACGAGCCCCGTGAGGATGGCGAAAACGGCCCCCGCCGCCGGCGTCGTCGCGGCCGTCGCGGTCGTCGCGAAGAAGGCGACGTCAGCGAAGGCGAACCGATTGCCGAGGGCGACACAGTATCCGAAGCGCGCGAGCCTCGTGAACCCAGAGAGCCCCGCGAACCCCGCGAGCCGCGCAACGAAACCGCCGAAGAAGGCGAAGCACGCCGTAGCCGCCGGGGCCGTCGCGGCGGTCGTCGTCGGCGGGGGCGTGACGGTGAAATCGTATCGACACCGGGCGAAAGCACTGAAGCCGAAACAGCCAGCGAGCTGGAACCGGTCGAGATTGCGTCGAATGCCGATGTGGCGGAGGTCGTCGTTGTGGATAAGCCGAAGCGGACGCGCAAACGTCCCGCCGCGCGAAGTGCCGAGGACGCTGCGCCTGACGTGACCGTCGACGAACCCGTCGCCGAAAAACCGAAGCGTGCCAGCCGCGTCAAAGCCAAGCCAGCCGCCGAAGCCGCAGCACCCGCAATCGTTGCTGTTGCCCAAGAGCCTGCTGCCAAGCCGAAACGCGCCACCCGTGCGAAGGCAAAAGTTGCGACCGAAGATGCCCCAGCCCCGGAGCCTGAATCCGCCCCGGTATCCGAAACGTCAACGCGGCCCGAAGAACCCCGCCGCGGCGGCTGGTGGCAGCGCACGTTCGGCGCGACCGAGTAGATAACATTACCGCAGTGCTGAGTTTGCCGAAGCACGGTTCACCGGATGGACCGTCCTTCGGCAGGCTCAGGACTGCGGTTTTCTTTGCGGAAACGATAGTCTAAACTATCCCGATGTCCGCTTCACCCACCGTTCAGCCCCAGGCGGCAACAGAACACGGCATGAAGCGCTTTTTCAAGATTGCCGGTGCCACGCTCTCGGCACTTGCGCTGATGGTACAGCCCGCCGCTGCGCAATCGATCCTCCGCGATGCCGAAACCGAAGCGCTGTTCAACGATATGGCAGCGCCGCTGATCAAGGCGGCGGGGCTCAATCCCAAAGATGTCGATATTGTCCTGATCGGCGACCCGGAGATCAACGCCTTCGTCGCGGGGGGGCAAGTCGTCTACATGCACTCCGGCCTTATCCAGGCATCGGATAACGTCAACGAAGTGCAGGGCGTTATCGCCCATGAGCTTGGGCATGTTGCAGCCGGTGACGTCCTGCGCGGCTCGGAAGGCGTGAAAGCCGCGACCGGGATCACGATTCTTTCGCTCATTCTCGGCGCGGCTGCCATTGCCGCGGGTGCCGGCGAAGCAGGCGCAGGGATTTTGGCCGCCGGCCAGCAAGCGGCGATGGGCAAATATCTCGCGTTCAGCCGGACGCAGGAATCGGGCGCCGATCAGTCGGGTCGTCGTTATCTCGAAACCGCCGGGATCAGCGGTAAAGGCATGGTGGCGTTTTTCCAGAAGCTGCGTGGCCAGGAATTCCGCCTCGCGATCGCACAGGATAATGGCTATGACCGCACGCACCCGCTGACTGGTGACCGCATCCAGGTCCTGCGCGACAGCATGTCGCAGCATGCGGCTTGGAACAAACGAACCGATCCTGCACTCGAAGCGCGGTTCCAGCGCGTGAAGGCCAAACTGTTCGGCTACATCAACGATCCCAAAGATACGCTGATCCGCTATCCGGTCACTGATAACTCGGTCCCCGCGCGCTACGCCCGCGCCTATGCGTGGCACAAATCGGCATATCCGGACAAAGCCATTGCCGAAGCCGATGCGCTGATCGCTGCGGCTCCGAACGATCCCTATCTGCTGGAACTCAAAGGACAGATTTTGCTCGAATCGGGCAAACCGAGAGACGCGCTACCGGTACTGCGCAATGCTGTTCAGGGAACGCAGTACAACCCGCTTGTCGCGGCGCTCTTTGGCCATGCGTTGATTGCGACCGAGGATCCAAAGAACTTCGCCGAAGCTAAAAATGTACTGCGCACGGCAATCCAGCGCGACAATCAAAATCCGCTCGCCTGGTATCAACTTGGCACGATTTACGCGCATGAAGGCGATCAGGCGCGCGCGTTCCTGTCGACAGCCGAACGCTTCAATCTTGAAGGGGCAGCTGTCCCGGCGCTGGCCAATGCGCGCAATGCGATGCGCGGGCTTCCCAAGGACAGCAGCGACTGGATCCGCGCACAGGACATTGTCATGGTCTCGCAGGTTTCGATCGACAACGATCCGCGTTATCGCGGGCGGCGCAAGCCCAAGACCCAAGTTGAATGAACCAAGGGACAGCACGCATCATGATCGGACTTTTTGCGGCAGCGGCCGGCGCGGCTGCGACCGTGGCCGTCATGGCCAGTGGCACGCCTGTCGCAGCCGGTGACCGCGCGGCAATCGAGAAAATCGTGCGCGAGTATATTCTTGCCAACCCCGAAATTCTGCCGGAAGCGATGGAAAACCTGCGCGGACGTGAAGCCGCCAAAGTGGTCGAGGCCAACCGCAAAGCGATCGAGACGCCATTTGCCGGCGCGTGGGAAGGTGCTGCGGACGCCGACGTCACGGTTGTCCAGTTCTTTGACTATAATTGCGGTTATTGCCGGTCTTCAATGATCGACATCAACAAACTGCTCGCCGCCGACAAGCGCGTCCGCGTCGTCTATCGCGAATTTCCCGTTCTTGGCCCGGATAGCGAAACCGCCGCACGCTTGAGCCTCGCGGCTGCGAAATCCGGGAAATACGCAGCATTTCACCGCGCGGTTTATGCCGCTGGTCAACCGGAATCGCGCGCCGTCGAGCGCATTGCAAAGCAACTCGGTGTCGATCTTGCCTTTGCGGCAAACCCGGCGGCTCAGGCCGAGATCGACGCGAACCTTAACCTGGCAAGACCGCTCGGAATGACCGGCACACCCAGCTGGGTAATCGGCGACAAGGTTCTGACCGGTGCGGTCGGTTATGAAGCGCTTAAGGAAGCAGTGGCAGCAGCCCGCGCAAAATAATTACTGCTTCCGCGCGATCCACGCATCGATACTGCGCTCGAGGACGTCGAGCGGCACCGCCCCCTCCGACAGGACGGCATCGTGGAACGCACGCAGATCGAACTTTGGTCCCAGCGCCTTTTCAGCCTTGCCGCGCAGTTCGCGTATCTTCAGCTCACCGATTTTATAACCGAGCGCCTGCCCCGGCCAGCTTATATAGCGGTTCACTTCGGCTTCGATGTTGGCGTCGGTCAGCGCGCTGTTGTCGCGCATGAAAGCGATCGCCTGAGGCTTGCTCCATCCTTTGGAATGGAGGCCGGTATCGACAACGAGGCGGCACGCGCGCCACATTTCATAACTAAGCCGACCCATGTTTTTTTCCGGCGTATCATACAGTCCCATCTCGATCCCGAGATGTTCGGTATAAAGCGCCCATCCTTCGACAAAGGCCGTAAATCCGGTCAGATATTTGCGAAACTTCGGCAGGTCCATTTCCTGCGCCAGTGAAATCTGGTGATGATGCCCGGGCACGGCTTCATGCGCAGACAGCGCAGGCAATTCCCACAGCGGCCGCTGGTCGAGCTTGGAAGTGTTGACGTAATAAAAGCCCGCGATGCCGCTGACCGGCGACCCGCTATTGTAATAGGCAGTCGTGGTTCCTTCGGCGATTTCCGCCGGGATTTCGCGGACGCCATAAGGCAGCCGCGCCAACTTGCCGAAATATCGGGGCATGAGCCCGTCGATGATCTTGGCCTGTCGTGATGCTGCTGCCATCAACTCGCCAGGTGTCTTGGCATAATATTTCGGATTTCGCCGCAATTCGGCAATGAATGCCAGACGATCCGGATACCCCGCAGAACGCGAAAGATTTTCCATTTCGGCGCGGATACGCTCGACTTCGCCTAGCCCTAGAAAATGGATCGCGTCCGCAGACATATCGGTGGTCGTGTGTAAGCGGATTTGTGCGGCATAATATTCGCGGCCCTGCGGCAGGTCGGACGCACCGATCGTCGTGCGACATTTCGGCTTGTAATCACGCACATAATAGTCGGCGAATTTGCGATATTCGGGTTCGACGGAGTTTGAGATCATCGCTGCCGCGCGCACTTTCATGCTTGCCCAGTCTGCCGCCGGCATGCCCGTGGGAGCGTTGCCGAGAAATGGTTTGTAGAAGCGCGAATTTTCAACTTTTGCGGCGATCACACCAGTGATCGACGTTTCAAATCCATCGAGCACAACGCAAGGTTGCGTAAATCCGCCAGCGACGGCGGCACGTGTGATCTTGAGCGCTTCCCCGTTTATCGCGGCATAAAGCCCGAGCCGCGTCAAATAGCTCTCGTAGTCAGCTGAGTTGTTAAAGGGCGAATTGTCGGCGAGACCCACAAAGTTTTGGTGCCACCCGGCATAAGTCGAAAACAGCATCATCCGCTGCCCGAATTCGTTGCCCTCAATCTCTTCGCCGAGCATCCGTATCAGTATCGCCTTGTCGGTCCGCTCACTCGCGCTGAGGCCGGCCTCCGGCACAGCCACAAGTTTTGCGCGAAAGTCCGCAGCCTGTTTTGCCGAGCGATCCTTTGCCGCAAGGCTGATATCCGACACCCGCCCCGCCCCGCCTGGCTCGCCAAGCGTCGAGGCATATTCGGGATTGGCCGCCATCACCCACGCCCAGTGCGCGTCGATCACGGCTTTCAGGTCGGTCGAAGGCGATGCCGCGACGGGGGCTGCAAATGCGAACGCGGCGAGCGCGATAAGTGGTGTCAGCATGGCGACAACCTACTGCAAATTCGCGACAAGGAAAGACAGTTGGCGAATGCCTTAAATACCGAGCGCTTTGCGCAGTTCGGCGTTAACCCTGCTTTGCCATCCGACTCCTTGTGCGCGGAACCCCTCGATCACAGCATCATCGAGCCGGATCGTTACCTGACGCTTCGGGCTGTCCAGCTTGGGCCGACCACGCTTGGTAAGTGTTCCTTGCGCGGGTCGAATGACTATATTTCCAATACTGAACTCCGCGCGATCCCATTGATCTGCAGTCCATTCGGTCAGGTCGTCGTCAGCCCAATCGGGCGGTGAAGGCTTCTTGTTCGCGCTCATTGCACTTTCTCATCGAAATGACGCGGATGCCGTTTTCAGTTGGCGTCCACGCGATCATGACTAATCGATTGTCGATCAGCCCATAGGTGCGGAAACGTGGTTCGGAATAGCCAAACCGGTCATCCTCCTGCGTATACTTAGGTCCATCAAAAACTTTGCCCCCGTCGGCAAAATCTAACCCGCGGTCCCGAAGCGTTTTCTGTCGCTTCGCTTCATCGAAAATAACGTCCATCCGGTGTGTTCCTTCGAATGGTCGCTCCTACCCAGCGACCAGTTGATGTAGTTGGTGCTCATGTTTGGTCTCCAGAGTTACAGATTTTGTGAGTTACAGATTTTGTGAGTATTTCGACCTTACGACACCCCAATTAATGTAACGCCAAAAATAGTCAATCATTTTCGTAACTACGTTTAATCACTCCGCTGCCAGCAACGCCCCCGCCCCGCCAAGATCGACTGAAACCAACCGGCTGATCCCCTGCTCGATCATCGTGACGCCGTAAAGCCGGTGCATCCGTGCCATCGTGACGGCGTTATGTGTGACAATCAGGTATCGCGTGTCGGTGTCGCGCGCCATCGCATCAAGCAGATCGCAAAAGCGCTCGACATTGGCATCATCGAGCGGCGCATCGACTTCGTCGAGAACGCAGAGCGGCGCGGGGTTTGTCAAAAACAAGGCAAAGATCAGCGCAACCGCCGTCAGGGCTTGCTCGCCGCCTGAGAGCAGCGTGAGCGAAGACAGTCTCTTGCCCGGCGGCTGCGCCATTATTTCCAGGCCGGCATCGAGCGGATCATCGCTGTCGATCAAAGCAAGATGCGCTTCGCCACCGTTGAACAAAGTCCCGAACAATGTCCGGAAATGCCCATCGACAGCGTCGAACGCCGCGCGCAGCCGCGTCCGCCCCTCCCGATTGAGGCTGCCGATCGAGCCGCGTAACCGGTGAACGGCTTCGGTCAGTTCGGCAATGTCGGCCGCATTGCCCTCGCGCCCGGCTTCCATTTCGGCCAGTTCGCTTTCCGCGACGAGATTGACCGGCCCGAGCCGTTCGCGCTCCAGCGCTACGCGTTCGAGCTGTGCCGACTCACCGGCGGCCATGCCGACGCTGGCCGCGTCAAATGCCAATTTCTCCGGCAACAACGCAGCGCCGCATTCGAACCGCTCCCCCGCAACACGGCCCATCTCAACGCGCCGCAATTCCTGATTTTCGGTTCGTGCCTGTGCACCGGCGCGGACTTCGCGCGCATCGGCCAGCATTTCGGCAGCAGCCGACACGGTCGTCTCGCGCTCGTGCAATGCCGCTTCTGCCGCCCGCTCGGCATCCACAGCAGTCTGCGCTCTTTCAGCCAATCGCGACGCCTCGACGCCGAGTTCCGAAAGCATATCCGCAATCCGCGCAGGCGCATCGGCATGCGCTGCTTGTTCATTCGCAAGCGCTTGTGCGCGCTTTGCCATGTCCTCGACCCGTTTGCCTGCTTTGCCGCTCCGCGCGCGCCAATCGTCGTTTTCCATTCGTGCCGCATCACGCCGCGCCTCGTCGGCAACGGTTCGTCCGTCGCGCGCCGCCAAATCAGCACGTAATCGTGCCGCCACGTCACGCGCCGCGTGCGCCGCGCGCTCCAGCATGTGCGTGATGCCATCACCGGGTGCTGGCGGGAGAGCAGTCAGGCTTGCCAATGCCGTTCGATATCCTGCCTCGGCAGCGATCAGCTCGGCATCGGCACCCGCCAGCCGCTGGGTCAATTCTGTCGCCAGCGCCGTGACCCATTCAAGTGCCGACACCGCCTGATCCTCGCTGCGCAACGCCGCGCGCCATGCCATGTCCGCTTCGTCACGCGCTCGCCGTGCTTCCTCGAGGCATAGTCCCGCGTCGTTGACCGCAGCAATTGCGGCAGCACGCGCCGCCGTTGCGGTCGCGGCCAAAGCCCGCATCTGAGGTAGCTTGGCCTCGATCGCCGACAGTCGGTTACGCCGTTTTAACCCTTCCGCCGCTGCCGCCCCCGCACCGTCCGATGCAAAGCCATCCCACCGGCGCAGTTTGCCATCCCGCGTCACAACACGCTGACCGACGGCAAGGTCGGTCCCGTCGTCCACCGTGACAACAGCAATTTGCGCCAGCCGTCGCACCAATTCCGGCGGCGCATCGACATAGACACTCAGCGCCGTTCCCACGACGAGTTTCGGATCGTTGGCGCGGATCGCCGCACCTGTCCACCGACGCGGCCCTGCATCGCCGATTGCCGCATTCAGATCATCGGCCAGCGCTGCCGCCAACGCGGTCTCATAGCCCGGTGCCGCGCGGACTTGCAGCAAGACGCCCGTCATATCGCTGCTATCGCGCGCCAAGGCAGCTGCTTCGGCTTCGAGCGATGCCAGCGCGGCGGCCGCTGTTGCCGCCTCTCGTTCCGCGAAGGTCCGCAGCTCTTCCGCTGCAACGCGCGAAGTCTCACGCACCCGGATTGCACTCGTCGCTTGTTCCGCTGCTGCCTCTGTCGCCGCCCGCGCCTCGGACGCTATCTGGCGCAGTAAGTTTGCGGTTGCTAGATCGCCGACAGTGGCGAGATCGAGCGCAGCGCGGTCACGCGTAGCTGTCGCCCGTTCCCGATGCACGGTTGCCGCCGCGATCGCTGCCTCAGCAACGCGTCGCTCTGCCCCTTCTTGAGCGGCCCGCGCCAATGCC
>JAYTAP010000078.1:0-7612 GCA_043737475.1 Sphingomonas sp. | reverse complement strand
TCGACATGAATTCGGCGAACCCTTCCGAATACCACAGCGGCACCGGCTCGTTGAGGTCGAAGTACATCAGATGATGGGCATATTCGTGAAAGAAGGTCGACTGGTCGTCGGGATCATATTCGCTGGCGCGCTTGGGCACGACCGCGATCGACCCTTCGGCCCGGCCCGAGTAGAAACCGGCGAGGTTGGGGGTGAGGTTGGTCATGGTGACCGCGAGCTTCTGCACCGCCTTGATGTCGGGCACGACGAACACCGTCAGCCGGTTGCCGTCGCCGACCCGGGGATCGGCCATGCCGCGAACCTGGCGCACCGCTTTGTCGAACTTCTCGAGGCGGGTGGCGAAGGCGCGCAATTTGTCGGGCGCATCATCGGCATAAATGACGAAATGGGCGGTGCTGGCCTTGTGCCAAACGGCGGCAGCTGGCGCGGTGGTAAGCGCGACAAGCATCGAACAAGTGATCAGCAACTTACGCATGTCGACATTCCCCACCAATCCCGGCAACTCACTAATAGCCAGCGAAACATCTGCAATCCAAGCAGATAATCCTGAATGAGCGCAGTGCCGAGCGTAAATCGAGCGGCCTATCCTTGCCTCCAAGCCATGCCCATGGCATCCGCTCGACACCGCTTGGGTTGGGGCGCTTAGCTCAGTTGGTAGAGCGCTTCCTTTACACGGAAGATGTCGGCGGTTCGAGCCCGTCAGCGCCCACCATTAAACCGCCGGTTCTACACCAGACGGCCGTGGCGACGCCAAAGGTGGATCGTGCGGATAATCGCATAGGTGAACAGGCCGATCGGGCCGAAGATGAACGTCAGCGCCAGCGGTATGATCATAGCCCAATGAGCAATACCAAGCCGACCCGCATCTTCGACTTCCCAGCTTCCGACGAAGAGGTCGAACGCAAGATAATGCGTTCAGCCGAGCATGACGTTTCCAGGTAGCGAGAACAGCGCCGTCACGCCCGCCAGCGTTGAAAAGCTTGCCCCGGCAACGGGTTGGGTGATGGTGAACAGCTGGATGAAATAGACCAGAGCGAGGATGGCGCAGATAATTCTTGCGCCGCGGACGATCAGTTTTCGCGACAGCGGCGCCAAAGCGAGTGCAAGCCAGCCAATGACAGCCGTAAACATACACAGCGAAAAGGTCGTTTCGAGGGGCACGGCTAGAGCGTCCGGATCAATTTGACGGCATAGGCTGCCCACGGTGGATCGGCGATCACTTGCTGTTTGCCACCCGCGCCCAAGGGCAGGATTTGCAGCATCGAGCCATCGCGGTTTATCAAGCGCCCGAAAATGAACCGACCAGCCGGACGCGGCAACAGAACATCGCGATTGAGCAATTTGGCGAAATCCTCCTGCTTGACCCGCTGGCACCATAAGGTGTCGCCAACACGGTAATCGCCGATCGTCGCCTCGACCTGAATCGCAACCATACCGGGAACGGGCGAGGGCGGCGTTGCAACGGTTTCGCGTCGTGGCGCATTGACGCCGCCGGCATTCAGGATCGCGGCAATGGGCAAATCGGCATGGTCGGGCAATTCGACCAGATCACGAGCAGCGACCCCCAGCGCGGCCGCAATACGGTTCAACCAGCCAACCGATACGGTGCGCGTGCCGGTTTCGAGCCTTCCAATCGTCTGCGCCGTGGTCGGTGGTGCACAGCGTTCAGCAACGTCGAGCAACGTCAATCCTTTGGCCCGGCGGACTTCACGAATGCGCGTAATCATGTTTCGCCTCCAGTTATAACCAACACGGTTTTTTAGCTTTCCTACAATCACTTCGGCGTGACAAGCGAAATCTTTCAGTGAGAGGATGAGTTTTTATGCTTCAACGGCAACTGATTGAAACGACTGCTCCGTCGGGGCGAACCTTTGCGGTCAATGTTGCGGAGTCGCCGCTTTCGTGGCTCCTGGCACGCAATCTGGTGGACGCGCGTCAGTTCGAAGCAGGCGAGCGTCTGCGCGCAGACTATGAAATGGCATCGCTCGGTCCCAGTGTGACGATGCGCTGGAACGCGGGTCCCACCGCGAAGGGCCGACGTAGCGCACCAACCGCGTCAGACCCGACGATGGCACAGATCGATGCCAAACGACGCTTCGATCGGGCGATTGTTGACGTTGGCCGCGGGCTTTCCGACATTTTGTGGCGCATCGTTTGTGCAGGCGAGTCATTACCGGCAGCTGAAAAAGCGATGGGCTGGCCCACGCGATCGGGTCGCGTCGTGCTGACTTTGGCACTCGACCGATTGGGCGATGCTTACGGATTGCGCTAATGCTGACTGCCTGAATACGTATGCTATTCCCGTGACAACGGGAATATTACACCGGACTGTCGCCGTAATTCAAAAACAGCATGGAGAGCCTCTCATGATGTCCCCCCTTACCGTTATCGCCGCCGGCGCGGTGCTATCGCTTTCGGCCGGGTCTGCGCTCGCCGCGCCAAGCGCAAACGCCTCATCGCCCGACAGTTCCATCTCCATAAAGGTTGAGACCGACAATGACGGGCGGGCGATGTATTCTGTCACTCGCAAGGGCAAGGTTTTGATTGCGCCCTCTCGCCTCGGTTTTCTCCTTTCCGATAGTGAGGCGATGGTCCGCGGTTTTGCGGTTGCGGGATCGGAAACAGCCATACGTGATGAAACGTGGCAGCAACCGTGGGGCGAACGTACGAACGTCCGTAATCGTTACAATGAGCTTCTGGTGCGCCTCGTTCAGCCGTCGGGCCTGAAGCGAACAATGAACGTGCGTTTCCGGTTGTTCGATACAGGGATCGGCTTTCGCTATGAAATGCCGAAACAACCCAATCTGGCGACAATGAAAATTGCCGAAGAAGTAACCGAGTTTAACCTTGTGACTCCGGGCACAGCGTGGTGGGCAACGGCGCAGGAATGGAACCGCGAGGAGTATCTTTATAACAAGACACCGATCAATGCGGTGTCGGCAGCACAGACGCCGTTCACGATGAAACTCGACGATGGCACGCATCTGAGTTTTCATGAAGCGGCGCTGGTCGATTATTCGGGCATGTGGATCAAGCGGATCGAGGGGCAGTCGTTCCGGGCGCTGTTGTCACCATCGGCGACCGGACCGAAAGTCGTGCGCGGCACACCATTTTCTACGCCGTGGCGGACGATCCGGATCACTGATTCGGCGCCAGCGCTGTACGACAATGATCTCGAGCTCAATCTCAACGAACCGAACAAACTCGGCGACGTCAGCTGGGTCAAGCCGATGCGCTACATCGGCATCTGGTGGGGGATGCACCTGGACCGGATGACCTGGGCGCAGGGGCCAAAACATGGCGCGACAACGGTCCGCGCAAAGCAATATATCGATTTTGCGGCAAAACATGGCTTTGGCGGGGTTCTCATCGAGGGATGGAACAAGGGGTGGGATGGCAACTGGTTCGGACACGGTGATGAATTCAGTTTTACCGAAAGCACCCCGGATTTCGACTTGAAAGCTGTTACCGATTACGGGCGCAGCAAGGGCGTCGCCTTGATCGGTCATCACGAAACCGGCGGCAATATCGCGGTTTATGAAGCGCAACTGGAAGGCGCGATGGCGTTATATCAGAAAATGGGTGTGCCTGCTGTGAAGTCGGGTTACGTTGCCGATGCTGGCGGGATCATTGCGCCAGGCGCAAAGCCCGGTGAATTTCTGATGGAGTGGCATGAAGGCCAACGATCGGTTCAGCATCACCTGAAAGTTGTCGAGGTTGCCGCACAACATAAGGTCGCCGTCAATCCACACGAGCCCGTTAAAGATACCGGCCTGCGCCGCACTTATCCGAACTGGGTGTCGCGCGAAGGACAGCGCGGCATGGAGTATAATGCGTGGGGTCAGCCCGATAATGGCCCGGGCCACGAAGTTGACCTGATCTTCACGCGGATGCTTAGCGGGCCGATGGATTATACGCCGGGTGTTTTGTCACTTGTCGGCAAAAGCGGGCAGGGCATGGCATCGACAATGGCAAAGCAGCTTGCGCTGTACATCGTGCTCTACAGTCCTATTCAGATGGCGGCGGACTTGCCCGAAAATCTCATCAAACATCCACGTGAGCTCGCGTTTATCGGCAGCGTGCCGGTCGATTGGACCGACACGAAAATGCTTTCGGGCGAAGTCGGCGAATTTGCGGTCATCGCCCGCAAGGCGAAGGGAATCGATGACTGGTATGTTGGTGGGGTCACCAACGGTCAGGCACGGACAAGCGACGTTGCCCTTGATTTCCTTGATGCGGGCAAGCGCTACATCGCGACGCTTTACCGCGACGGGCCGAATGCCGATTATCGGAAAGATACGCGCGGCGATATCCTGATCGAAACGAGGGTTGTCAAAAAGGGTGACCGTATGTCCTTGCCCATCGGCGCAGGCGGGGGCTTTGCAATTCGGATTGCTGCCGCCACATAAGTTGGATGGCGCAAAAGATATCGATTGAGCGGATCGGCAGAGAAGGCGTGCCCGTGGTCGTGCTCGACGATTTCGTGCCACGTCCTGATCTGCTGATCGACGATGCGGCGATGCTGGGGTTTACGCCTATGGGAGTGCATTACCCCGGCGTTCGCGCGACCGTCCCTCCTGCACTCGTCCGGCGTTTTATCGAGCCCTTGGCTTTGCTGATGAAAGAAGTCTTCGGCGTGCACGACTGCATGGTCATCGATTCACTTTACTCTTTCGTGACGACCCCGCCCAATGGATTGACGCCAACGCAGCGGCTGCCGCATTTCGACGGCGTTGAGCCCGAGCGGCTGGCGCTGCTCCATTTTTTAACAGATGCATCAACCAGCGGAACAGCGTTTTACCGTCATAGGACAACCAGTTTTGAAACGGTAACCGCCGCACGTCTTCGTGGTTACGAACAGACGCTGGCCGACGAAATCATTCAGGATGGCATTCCTGCTGCGGCATACATCGATGGCGATACAGCGCTTTTCGAGGAGGTCGCGGTTTTTGAAGGTCGATATAACCGAGCGCTACTTTATCCGAGCAACGCACTGCATTGCGCGCGAATTCCCAATCATTTGGAATTTTCAGCTGACGTCACGACCGGACGGCTGACGGTGAACACGTTCCTGACGGGTCATGTCGGAAAATGAATACGTATGTTGAAGTCTTCTGAATTTCGCGTGCGGGTTTAGTGACAGCCTCAAGACACCATCCACGCGTGTCGTTCATCAGGACGTGCGGCCACAGCCGCTGCAGAGGGGATAAACATGACAACATCCAATAGCCGCATCCATAATCGCCAGCCGCTTTTTGCGGGTGTTGCCGCTATCGCGCTGATCGCTGGGACAGCTCCGGCACTGGCGCAGGCTCCTGCAGATGATGAAAGCGAAATTGTCGTCACGGGCATTCGCGCGTCGCTTGATTCGTCAGCGCGGCAGAAGCGCGCGACGCCGACGATCGTGGAATCGATTACGGCCGAAGACATCGGCAAGCTTCCCGACGTGTCGATTGCGGATTCGCTCGCGCGCCTTCCCGGTGTGACGGCGCAGCGTCTTGAAGGTCGCGATCAGCGACTTTCGATCCGCGGCCTTGGCCCTGATTTTTCGACAACGCTATTGAACGGTCGCGAGCAAGTTACCGTCGGCGACAACCGCGGCGTCGAATATGACCAGTATCCTTCCGAATTCTTCAACAATGTCGTGGTGCAAAAATCGCCCGACGCCTCGCTGATTGCTGCAGGGATCGCCGGCACTGTCGATCTGCGCATGCTGCGTCCGCTTTCGCAGAAGGACCGGATTATCGCGGTTCAGGCGCGTGGCCAGATGAATGGCCTGAAGAACCTAAACCCCGATTCACCGCGTTTTGGCTATCGTGGCTCGGCCGCATATGTTGATAAGTTTGCCGATGACACGCTCGGCATTGCGCTCGGCGTTTCGGTGTCGTCGTCGCCATCGCAGAACGAGCGCTATGCGGCCTGGGGCTTCCCCAATGCACCCGAAGCGGGCGGCGCGCTGCTGCTCGGTGGGGCTAAGCCGTACGTCCAGTCAAACCTGTTCGATCGCTATGGTGCCGTGGCGACGATCGAATATCAGCCGAGCGATAATTTTCATTCGACGCTTGACGTTCTCTATTCGAAATTCAAGGAAACCCAGCGGCTTCGCGGGATCGAATTCCCGATCAATCCCGGCTGGGGCTCGGGCGCGACGTTGCAGCCTGGCTACACAGTCGTCGATGGCTTCGTGACGAAAGCGACGCTTACCGGCGTCCAAGCTGTGCAGCGCAACGACATCAACAAGCGCGACGCGGATACGCTGTCGATTGGCTGGAATAACGTGATCGGCCTCGGCGGGTCCAAGAAGGTCAAGATCGATGCGGCGTGGTCACGTTCGACACGCACCGACTTCCTGCTCGAAACCTATACCGGCGCGGGCTACAACGGCGCGGGACCGAAAGACACGATCAACATAACGCGCAACGGCGATGGCACGTTCGATATCGTTCCGACGCTGAACTATACTGACACAGCGATCTTCGGGATTACCGATCCGCGCGGTTGGGGCTTCAATGGCACGCAGACCGTGGTTCAGGCTGGCTTCCTAAACCGCCCGAGCTTCGCCGATGATCTGAAGTCGCTTCGTGCCAGCCTCGACGGAGAGTTCGAAGGCGGCAGCTTGTTCAAGGGTTGGGAAATCGGCGCGAATTACAGCCGCCGGACAAAAGTGAGCAAGTTCACGTCCTTCTTCCTGTGCCCGAAGGGTGCAGGCACGGGCTGCACAGTTGCCAGCGGCACACCAACCTTTGTGCCAGTGCCGGATGCGGCGAAGTTGAAAACCAACGTGTCGCTCGATTATCTCGGCGTGCCCCGGATGCTCACGCTCGACCCGATTTATCTTTATAATAACACCTTGAACGCGGCTTTCGATAATCGTCCGGTTTCGCTGGTACGGGACAATTCGGTTACCGAAGACGTCTTCACCGGTTATGGCATGCTGAAGATCGATGGCACGCTCGGCGGGCGTCCGTTGGCCGGCTCGATCGGGACGCAGGTCGTGCATACCAAGCAGAGTTCCGACGGATCGATCTCAAACTTCAGCAACGGCACGGTTTCGGTGTTCCCGGCCACGGGCAAAGACAGCTACACCTATGTGTTGCCGAGCGCCGCGCTGTCGCTCGAATTGGTCGATGACTTGTTTGTAAAGTTCGGTGCGTCGCAAAGCATGGTTCGCGCACGGCTCGATCAATTGCGGATAAACCAGGAATTTAATATCGATCCTAGTCGATTGGGTGAGCAGACGCCTGGACAAGGCGTGTTCAGTTCAAAAGGTGGTAACATTAAACTCCGTCCATATCTGTCGACAAACGTCGACCTGTCGATTGAGAAGTATTTCGCTAATTCTGGTTACGTCTCGGTTGCTGGTTATTTCAAGAAGCTGTCGAACTTTGTCGACGCCAGCGACAACTTCCTCTTCGATTTCTCTTCAGCCTTGACGAGCTTGCCGCCAGCAGATCGTGACAAAGTGGGCACGTTGATCGGGACAGTTAGTGCACCATCTAACCGTGGGAACGGCGACTTGCTCGGTGTCGAAGCCACACTTTCGCTGCCATTCTCGAACTTCAGCGAGGCGCTCGACGGGTTCGGCTTCTTCGGCAGTGGGTCATATACCGAC
>JAYTAP010000077.1:0-7688 GCA_043737475.1 Sphingomonas sp. | reverse complement strand
ATCGTCGCATCGCCATTGCGCACGGCAGCGTCTGCCGCGCCCGCCGCGACCACGGGATCGACGACGATGACCGACGGGAGTTTTCGCAAGGCGGCAACAACGTCGCGTGCATCTTGCTGTGTCGGTGCGGCAACGCTTATGCGCACGGTCGCGTCGCCCGGCCTGATCGCGTAGCCGAAAAGAATGATCTGAAACACTGGCACAAGCAGCAGGAGGGTGAGCGCCATGCGCGCGCGGACCAAGCGCTTTGCTTCGATGATCGCAATCGCGCTCATAACTGCGAAGCTCATTTTGCGGCCAGGGCAAAGACCGCATCTTCGAGCGTCGGGCTGCCGCGCTCGGCACGTGCTGCAGCGGGTGTCATCGGTCCGCGCGCCGTGCCGTTGTGATAAAGCAGGATGTTCGTGCATTGCTCGGCTTCGGTAAGGTCATGCGTGCTGACGATGATCGCGCAGCCTTCGCGCGCAAGTTCGACCATCCACTGCCACATCGCGCGGCGCGTCAAGACGTCCAGTCCTGCCGTCGGTTCGTCGAGCAAAAGCAGCTTGGGTTCATGGAGAACCGTCGCCACAAATTCCGCGCGCCGTGCCCAGCCGCCCGACAATGTCGAAACCCGTTGTTGCAACACTGCGCCGATTCCGTAGCGCGCAACGCGGTCGGTAACGCGCGCCTTTTCGACGCCATGTACCGCGGCCCTGAACATGAGGTTCTCGTTGACACTCAAGTCGGGATAGAGCGCGTCATGCTGTGTCATGTAACCGAGATGGTGGCAGTTCGCCGGGTCTGTCAGCGGCTTGCCCAGAAACGATCCGCTGCCTGCATCGGGCCGAAGCAACCCGGCAAGCAACCGCAATGTGGTCGTCTTGCCCCCGCCATTTGCCCCGACCAGCCCCAGAATTTCACCTGACACAGCAGCGAAGGACAAATCGCGGATTGCAGTCCTTCGGCCATATTGTTTGCCGAGCCCGGTCACGGAAACGACCATCTCAGACATGCTCATACAAAAATCCGCCGTGCATGTATTTCGTGGCTTCTGCCCCGAGAGCGAGAACGCGGGTTCCGCTTGCAAGACCGCCCGCGCGCAGCTCGGCAAGCGCCAGCCAGATTGCTGCCGAGCCGGTATTGCCGACGCGGTCTGCATTGCCGAATACCCGTTCGCGATCGATGCCGAGATGGCTGGCGATCTGGCTCCTGATGCTTCCGCTCACTTGATGCGGGACAATGGTGTCGACGCCATCGGCCGTGATCCCTTGCGATGCTGCCGCCGCGATGCCCGCTGCGAAAAGAGCCGGGCCGGATGCTGCGATTTGCGCATAATCATGCTCGAATTCGTGTCGGCCCGTGTGCATCTGCAAACCCGGCGGTCGGCCAAGCCCCGTGGCGCCGAACCATGCCCCCGAAATCATGCTGTGCCCTGCTGCGCCCGGAGCGACGACGATGGCTGCGGCTGCATCGCCCATCTGGACGAGATTGACGCATTGGCCGCGGTCCTTGCCTGCCCGCTCAGGATCAAAGAACAATGATCCGGTCTCTGCCCCGACGATGGCAATCGGTTCGTCAAGACCACCTGCGATCAGGCCGAACGCGATCATCAGGGCATTGCCAAAACCAGTGCACGCTTGTCGCAATTCGACATGTGGTCCGGCATAGCCGAGGCGATCCGCAACAAACGTGATGTTGCCGGGAAGTGGCTGGACCGGCGTGGTCGTATGACCAATCAGATAGCCGATCTTTCCGACCGAAAGACCAGCATCGTCGAGCGCGCGGTTGACAGCGATGGCGGAAAGCTCGGCATTCGAACAACCAGCCAACGCACTTTCGTGGCGTTGCACAAAGGAACGCGAAATATGCCGCGTGGCGATGCCCATGCGCTTTGCGATCGCGCGGGCTTCGCGTCCGGCCGAAAATCCGAACCGGTCTTCCAGCATCGCAACAAGCGCGTCGGTCGACACCGGACGACCCGGAAGCGCCAACCCGCTGCCCAGCACGGCAAGCTTTCCGCGAGATTGCCATGGCGCGGCACTCATGCCAGCAATCCCGCCGGAAGCCGCCGCACGTCACGCGCCAGCAGAATGGGATCGACCTCGAGGCTGTCGAGCGCTGGACCCGCCAGCAAAAGAATATCGGCAAGTGCATTGCGCGCCTCGACGGCAAGCGGGCGCAGCGTGGCAGCGTCCGCCCGCGCAAGTGCCAGACGGCGCGACACTGATACGTGATGCGATTCGTCGCGCCAGATTGCCGAAAGTGCGGCATGGATCCGGGGCGCACCAGCGAGCGCTGCCTTGCGATGGAGCAACCGCGCGAGCACCGTGCAAACGGCGGAATCAAGTGCAGCAATTTTAGCAAGCCGAAACGCTGTGCAGCCGCGTCCAAGATCGATGTGGAAGCGCCGGGCCCTGCGGAGGATTTCGCGCTGATCGGGCGGCGGCGGCAAAGCGGCGCGCAAACTGAGGATCAAACGATCGTGCCGCTCTTCGTCCACGGCAATACCGGCGAGCGTCAAATGCGCCTCGGCATCATCAGCGAGCGATGCGGCCAGCCAGTCGAAAGCGAGCGTAGCAGCTTCCTCCCCGCAACCTAGGATCGGAAGTAGAGCTGCCAGGCCTTCCTGCTGCCGCGTCGTAAGCGTCGCGTCGATTTCAAAGGGCACGAGCATCGGCGCGCGCGATTTTCCGAGGAAGCATGATGGTGAAGGTGTTGCCGTCGAGGCGGCAATATCGAGCGAACTGAACAGCATGTTCCCTTACGATGGGAACGCGGTCTCGGTTACAACGTTACCAGCGCAACACGTGCGGGCCGACGATGGCGCCGATCGCCGCGACGATCGCGATACCGACGCTGTACCACAGCAGCAGAAAGGTCATGGCCGTTTCGGGGCAGTGCAGCGAATAGAGCATCGCTGTCGTGGCGCCCGCCGCAATGCCGATAACGCCGCCCGTCAACCGGGGACGCTGCGGCGCGAACCCGCCAAATAGCCGCAGGAGAATAACGAGCAATGGCAAGGCAAGGCCTGCGATCAGGAACGGACATTCGCGCCAGCTCTCCCCGAAAATTAAGGTGCTGCGCTCGCCCGGCAACGCCGAACTATATTCCACGGCCGCAAGCAGCGCGAGAGCACCGACCGGCACGGCAAAATAAGCTGGATTGACCCCCGACACTTCGGGGCGCGCCAGATGTCGCGCACTTGCCAGCGCAACCATCGCGATAAATCCGGTATAGGCAAGCTTTGCCCAGAAATCGCCGGCAGCAGTGGCGCTCGACAAGTCCGGCCGCAAGCCGACCACGCCAATGACCAGTGCCAAAACGATCACGGCACCGCCGAAGACCGCAAACGCAAAACGCTGCTCGAGCTGTTTTGCGCGCAGCGGAACGAGCCGGTCGGCAAGCCCGTCAATGAGATCTTCGGTGGACGTGGTCACGATCTGCCGATCTTTTGCATGAGCGATTTCAAGCCGCGGTGGATTGAAACCTTGATGTCGGATTCGCCAATATTCTGGCGTTCGGCGGCTTCGGCAACGCTCAGTCCGTCCAGTTTTACCGCACGGATCGCGTCGGCCTGCTTGGCGGGTAGCGTGCCGAGCAAATTGCCAACGTCTATGCCTGCCATAATGGAGTCGCCTGAACCATCGTCGCCAATGAGGTCATCGGTCAGGATCGTCGTTGCGCGCCCGCGCCGGACAAGATCGACGAATTTATGGTGCGCAATCGCAAACACCCACGGCGTGAACGGCCGCGCGCGGTCATAAGTGATCCGCCGGGTATCGATTGCGAGCAGCGTCTCTTGCATGATGTCTTCAACGTCCTCTTGTCCCGATGCGACGCGCCGCCCGAGATATTGCCGCAGGATCGGCACAAGACGGCGTAGTAATTTTCGGTACGCATCTTGATTGCCATCAAGCGCGCCAACCATGAGCGCCTTTAATTCTGGCTCGTCCGGTCTCACGTCTGTCCCGTACTTTTCGCTGTGGCCTTGCTGTTGGTTACAGCCGAACTGCACAAGCGACAAACATTAGATTTTGCGGCCTGCTATGACGGGGCCACCGACGCCTGATTGAACCAGAATCGCGCGCGCCATTCCCGGCAGTTTCTGTGGCAAAATAAAAGCGGCGGGCTTGCCCTGCCAGGTGCCGAGCGCGGTCATGCGGCGTACGATATTGCGGTGGTTCAGGGTACGGCCGCCATTCTCACCGGCACGGATCGGGACCGCGACATTGCGCGGATCAAAATCAACCAGCCACACTTTGGCACACGTTGAAGCATTGCCCTGACCGATCGTCACGGCGTTAGGTCCACTGACGATATCGGGCGCACCAGCCGCCGTCCGGTGTTTTGCAATGGCAGCTTCGACTTCGCCTTTCCGGCTTCCGAGAATTGCCGCACGGCCATCAACAATCAATTGCGGCGTCTGAACGCTGCCCCGCCCGCCTGCTCGGGCATATTCCCATTGTCGTGTAGTGAAGGCCGGTTGGGCAAAATTGTCTTTCCACCCCAGTTGATCCCAATAAGTGACCGCGAAATTGAGCGCGAGAACATCGGGTCGGTCTGCCACCTGTTCGAGCACAGCAAGCGCCGGCGGGCACGATGAACAGCCCTGGCTTTGAAACAGTTCGAGTACGACGGGGTGGCGCGTGCTGGCCGCGACCGGCGATGCCCCGGCGAGCGAACGCGCAGGCAAACCGCCGTAAACCAGCGCGCCAAAAATGCCGACCGACAAGAATGTGGCAATCGCCTTGTGTAATTTTGTCACGACCGTCTCCCTGACATTATTACGCGCGAAACCAGCGATCCGTTACAACAGTCGAATTTTAACCGCGACCGCCGGCAAGCACCCTATGAACGAATGTCTCAAGCGGCTGAGCAGGCGGGACGCATTCAAAGACTTCTCTGTTCGGCAGTAGCCATACAGGCGCGTGCTCTACCGTTTGCAAGCCAAGCCGACGATTCCGGTACCGGCGATTCGGGCATCGATCCACAGCGTAGTATTGTCTCGTTGGCCATCATGGCCAAAGGGGTCGTGTCATGGGAGTATCTGATCTCGATCCTGACGCACACGGAAGGCGTCCGTGGAATGCAGGCAATATGGTTGGCGCGAAGCGCCCACTCAAACCACGCGATATTTTGGCAATCTGCTTTTATATTGATGAGCACAGAAGATTGCGCGACCGCGCGCTGTTCGACCTGGCGATCGACAGCAAACTACGTGGCTGCGACATCCTCAACATGAAAATCGGCACGATCGTGGCCGGCGGAGCGCTGCGAAGCCGCGCAACTGTGATCCAGCAGAAAATATCGACCTGTGCAGTTTGAATTGATGACATAAGCGCGCAAAACCTTGCTAACTCGGCCGACCCGACGCGGTGGCTCAATTGAAGACTTCAGCTCCCGAGCCGCGTAAACTACATGGGCCACCTAAGCACCCGCCAATACGCACAATTGGTCGACGAATGGGTCGGCGCAGTCGCTTGAAGGTGTCGGAATATGGCACCCACTCGATGCGACTCACGAAGGCCTCGCTTATTTAGAAGGCGACCGGCAACCTCCGCGCTGTTCAGATTCTGTTGGGTCACGCCAACATCGAGAACACCGTTCGCTACCTTGGCGTCGACGTCGACGACGCGATCACGCTGACTGAGAGAACCGAGATTTAAGCGCAGACACTGGCACCAGATCATTAGGGCCCCTGAATTGGAGTCCTTAACTCTGTCAATTGATCACGGCGCGGCGCAGGCTGCGCTTGACTGTTATACGTCGTTCGAGTTGCGCGGAAGATTTGCGATTGGACGCCAATAAGGTTGCAATAAGGCGGCCTTCGATCTGCAATATGACAAGTGTTAGGTCGTTAAGTTGCGCTAACCGCGAAACCACGACAGCGCGTGAACGAACGACCGCTTTCAGGGCTGCGCGTTTCCGCCGCGAACGACCGGAAAGCTGGCGACCTCTGTCCTCATCGTGGTTGATCCCGCGGCCTTGCATTCGAGACAGCACGAATTGGTCGGCACCGACTGCACTCAACGCATTCGATGGGGAAACACTTGGCCGAAAAGCAACGACATAATTCGATCTCACTGACGTTCTGTCTTTCGATCACGCCAGCTGCGTCTTTATGTGCAGGAACGAACGGCCCCAATTTTTTACTATTGCCTCAACTACAAATGTAGCGCAAAGCTACATTTGTAGTTGAGGAGTGAGCCGATGTTGGACCGCCTGGCTCCGCGCGAGCGACAGATCGTCGATCTTTTATATGCGCGCGGAAATTCGACAGTGGCCGAGGTTGGCGAGGCGCTGCCCGACGTGCTCAGCGCCTCTGCTATCCGCGCAATGCTGACGCGGCTCGAAGGAAAGGGCTTCGTACGACGCGAAGCCTCGGATCGTGGTTTTGTTTATGCGCCCAAGCTTACCAAGGAACGCGCCAAACAAAACGCGTTGAGCCAAGTTGTTCGGACTTTTTTCAAGGGGTCTCCAGTGAGCGCCGCAACGGCGCTGCTTGGCATGACCGAAACACTCGATGTCAGCGAACTCGATGAACTTGAGAAATTGATTGCAGATGCCCGAGCGGAGAAGCCGCTATGATCCACGACCTGCACATGGGGCTTGTGGCAGAAGTCGTCATCAAGACCGCGCTGGCCAGCGGTATCACGCTTGGCGCATTGCGGATCATGGCCAACCGGACCGCGGGCGAGCGCAGCTTCGTCGCCCACTTGGGGCTCGCGGCGACACTCGCCATCCCGCTCGCCGCACTGGTCATTCCGGTGTGGTCGTTGGGAGATGCATTTGCATGGCTTTGCGAGATCACTGCACCGTGGTGGACATACGCTGCTCCAGCGATTGTGCTCGGCATAATGACGGGCGTTGCCGTTGCGCGCCTGGCGGCTGTGCGCAAGCGGGCGACCGTGCTGATCGAGCCAGCATGGCTTGGTGCCCTGGCGCATGCGCAACGGCGTATGGGGTTCAAATCCGGCGCGGCGCTGCTGGTCAGCCCTGATGTCGTCTCGCCGGTCAGCTGGGGTCTGTTTCGCCCGACGATCGTCCTGAATGAACGCGCGCTCCAGGCGCATGGCGAGGCCGAGGCAATCATCGCGCACGAACTGGCGCATGTCGTGCGCGCCGACTGGGCCAAATTATTGCTCGCGCGTGCCGCCACGGCGCTGTTTTGGTTCAATCCGCTGGTATGGCTGCTTGCGCGGACGTGCCACGAACTGCGCGAAGAGGCGGCCGACGACGCCGTGCTGTGGCATGAAGTCGATCGGTCGGACTATGCTGCGATTTTGGTCGGGCACGCGCGTCACGAATGTCGCGGTGCCTTCCTTGCTGCCAACAGCGTTGCACCTGGCCGGGGCTCGCTTGCGCGGCGAGTCAGGCGCGTGCTCGATGGAACTATGGGCCGAGCGCCTGCTGGCCACAAATTTGCTTTTGCCGTTTTGATGACGGCGACCACAATTGGCGCACCGCTTGCCGCCTTGACACTGCGTGCGCCGGCGCCGGCGGTTGCGCAACAGATTGCGCCGCCACGCGCGACTGACGTTGCCGCGCCGGTGATGGTGGCTGCCGATCCGCAAGACGACGAGCCCGTTGCTCTGGTCGACCCGCATTTTCCTGCGGCGCCTCACGATCCAATCGCCGCGACTGGTAAGATGGAGAACGGCGTCGTCATGAGTGCGACCGCTCCCGCCACGCTACCGCAAGGCGCG
>JAYTAP010000076.1:0-85030 GCA_043737475.1 Sphingomonas sp. | reverse complement strand
CACGGTCGATATAGCCGGTGCCGATTTTCAGGCGCTGCTTCGCTGGGTCGTAATCGAGCGAGTCCGGGAAATCCTCGGGCTTGTTCGAGATCGCCCCGGCCTTGGGATAATCTGGCTTCCGATCGTCAGGCAGCCGCGGCGCACCAGCGGCTTTGCCACCGGCAAAGCGTTCGCCGAAGCTGTGGAGCCAGATGACCTGACGACCCAGGGCGGCCGCTTCGGCGAACAGCTTGGCATCGGCGGTCAGCGGTACACGCAGACCAGGGCGGATCAGATCGGCCTTGAATCTGACGGTGTAAGCCGGACAGGCGAGCAAGGCGGCGACATAGGCGAAGACATCAACCGGATCGACCTTCGTGCCGAACGCCTTGGCAAGTGCGGCAAGAGCGGCGGGCGCGATGTTTGATTGGGTGGCCGCAGCGTCTGTCCAAAGGGCGAAGACGTGTCCACCACGGCCGCTATAGTGGTGCTTATCCGGCGGATAAGCGGTGAACGTAAGTGCTGGGCCGCCTGATGGCGACAAATCCATCGGGGCAGTGAGATAGACCTGACTTTTGCCTTCGGTGCTCCAGATCTTCGGTCGCGGGTCGCTAATTACCCGAGCATCCGCGATTATGTGCTGCCGATCGAACGAACGAAAACCGTATCGTGCAAGAGCCGCATTTCCGCCTGTTTCGTTGACAATCTGCGTCGGTCGGGCTTGTCTATTGCCGACCGCTTGATTGACGGTCTTGCGAATATGCCGGTCGGCGACCTGATAGGCACCTGCTTTGTCCTTCCGCAGTGTGGGATGGAACAGCAGTTCTTTTTTGATCGCATCAGGTTCAGATATCAGTGCGTCCCAACGACGGCCTAACGTCGAGCTATCAGGTGCGATAATCCAGGTTCTGCCTCCTGTGACCCCCGGCCCACAATAGCCGATCATTGCATCCAAGGGCACCATATCCGCCCATGCCCCTGCGAATTCGGGGAGGAATGGCGCGCGCCAGTCGCTCGGGCAGTCGCTCCAGCCCTCACTATCGAGCGTCACCCCAGCGAGCTCGGCGAACTTGCCTTCACGACGACCTTTGGCCAGCGCACGGAACCGGACGCGAGCCGGTTTGACCGGATCGTTGGCGGGAGAGCGAGAGGCAAGGATGATGCAGACCGGATGCTGCACGCCCTGAAAGATGCGGGTCGCAACTTCCGGCTGGTGGCCTTCGGGCGAGCAATCGATGATCCAGATGTCATCGCAACTGCGGCGCAGATCGTCGCGCATTTTTTGGAAGCCGGGGCCATTGAGGAAGCCGGACACGGTGATGTAGCAGACCATCCCCGACAGATCTTCGTGGTCCGGCGGGTTCTTGTCGCGCAGGCCACTGCCCTGTTCGAACACTTTCCACGCCGCCCAGCGCCAGAAATAGACATAAAGATTGCGCAGGTGCTTGGCGTGAGTTCCAACCTTCCAATTCTTGGGAGGCTGCCAGTCATTCAGCGGAGCCGCCATATTGCCACTGCCGCTTTCGATCCAGCTTCCCTTGCCCTTGGCCTTTTCCTTGTATGGCGGATTGCCGATGACGACGGTGATCGGCTGCGCGCGCTTGATCTCGCCAGCGAGCCGTTGGGACTTGGAGATTTCGCGATAGATGCCCTGACCGCTCTCGAAATCGGCATGCGGATCGCTGAGCGTGTCGGTGACGAACAAGCCCGGCGTGCCTTCCGCACCAAGGTCGATCATCTCGGCTAGCAAGCGCAGCTGCGCGACGGCGAAAGCCCCGAATTGCAGTTCGAAGCCATAGAGCCGCTTGGCCGCGTCGGTGATCGCGCCCGGAACAGCGCCCTCGCCCTCGTCCGCAGTCACGCTAGCGGCGATGGCGCGCAATGCCGCCAGCAGAAATGTGCCGGAGCCGGTCGCCGGATCGGCAATATGCACCTGCGGGCTCGCCAGCCCCTGCGGCACAGCAAAGCGATCTGATGAGCGCAGCGCCTCATCGCAGAGCCGCACCATCGCCTGCACCACCTCAGGCGGGGTGTAGTAGCTGCCGGTCAGCTTGCGCAGCTTGTTGTCGTAAACCTCGAGGAAGTTCTCGTAGAAATAGAGCCAGGCTTCGGGATCGCCCTTGGCGATGACGCCCAGTTGACTACGTCGAGCACGCGCGTCAGCGTGTCGAGCGCGGGGCCGAGTTTCAGGTCTTGTTCAGTCAGCAGGCGCAGCGCCGCGCCGATCAGGGTGTTGGTCTTTCCCAACTCCCTTGCGATTTCGTCGAGGCCGTCGACAAGCCTCAGCCCCTTCGACTTGGCCATCAGCAGACCAAAGGTGACAGCCTGCGCGTAGCCGTCGGCAAATTTGGCATCGTCGGCGTCGGGAAACAGCAGCGCCTTCCAGTCGTCTTTCAGTTCGGACAGCTTGGCGTTCTTGATCCCGAGCTGCTCGATCACCTCGTCGCGCAGGAAACGGCAGAGGCGCGCGGAAATGCGAGCGAGTTCGGGGACATTCCTCGGCGCGATCGGCTGCCAGGATAGGAAATCATGGATCAGCGGTAGGAAGCCATCGGGTGCGGCAAGCTTGGCGCCCGCAAGTTCGATATCGCCGTCCAGCTTGATAATAGTGCCGATCAGCGCTCCATCGCGCCACAACGAGAATGCAATGCCATCCGTATACAGCAGATTGGGCAAGGCTTTCAGCTTGTCCCATTGCTCCTTGTCGTGCCCGGCCCTCCACTTGCGCGGGTCTGCGCCCTTTCCCGGAGCCTTGACCTCGATGAAGCCGATCAGCGCGTTTTGGACGTTGACCGCGAAATCGGGCCGGGTTCGCAGCTCGGACAGGGACTTCTCGCCGATCAGCGTTAGCGCGCCCTTGGTCAGGCCGATTTCGAGCGCGAGCGCGGCAAAAAATTGCTCGATCGGGTTGCGGAGCTGGTCCTCGGGCTGGCCTCCGTCGTTCAGCTTGGCCTTGGCCGACGCGCCAAATTCGCCCACAGCAATCTTGATGGAATCGGCTTGCGACACACTATTCCTCCGCTAAAGTGCCATGTGCATTAGCGGGGCACAGCCCGCAACCGTTACGAGCAAGCTCTTGGGAATATCGATGGACGAACCGTTTGATTCTGGACCAAAACAGTTCGGCCTAGACTTGGGCGAGACCACGCCGCCTCTATCATTCGAGCCTGACCCAAATGAAATTAGACAAGAATTGCATAAAATTCTGGAAGAAGCGTGCAGCGCAATCGACGTTTCGCCATGGGACGAACGGACGTTCAATTATCACAAGGTGGTGTTTCCACAGATGGCGAACTGGCTTCCCTCCGAGGAGCGCGATCAGTTACGGTTTGAGTTTGCGCAGCAGATCAAGCGGATCGGATCTTTGACGGCGCGTGAGCACACCTTACTCCAATAGCCATAATCGCGCTGCTGACTCAATCACTTCGATATCGAGGTTCGCCAACATTTCGGTCATGAGTTTGCGGCTTTCACGGCAAAACAAGCTGCCGTTCATTCACTAGGCATTTTTACCACAAGCGCGTCGAAGAGCATGCTCCGGGAGCGCTGGACCGTGCCGCCGCAAGGCGCGAGAGTGTAGCGGAGATAACGAAAAGCGGTGACAGGGTGGAGCAGGAGGAGGATACGATGGCCCGTAAGCCAATACCGCGATCAACTGAGACAGCCGTGCTCCTCCAATCGCGGCGCAGGTGCTGCATCTGCTTCGGTCACGACCGTGACGCCCGACTTAAATCCGGGCAGATCGCGCACCTTGACAGAGACAGCGGCAACGCGTCGGAGGACAACCTCGCGTTCCTGTGCTTCGATCACCACGACGAATATGACAGCACGTCGTCGCAGCGAAAGAACCTGACCCTGGGCGAGGTAAAGGAGTTGCGGCGCGATCTTCGTCATCCACGCACGGCGCGTCCTCCATGACGCAAGGTGTTGCGGTCAGGCCCACCTTGATGCCGTCAAAATGGTCGAGCGCGCGTCGCCATTTGCCGTAAATGCTCCGATGGCACTCGTCGATGACGATCAGATCGAAGTAACCTGACGAGTATTTCTCGTATTCATTCACCAGCGTTTGCAGGGTTACAATCGTGACACGCTTCTCGTCTTGAAAGCGGCGGCCAGTTCGCGGAACTCGATAACAGGGCAAATGTGGCAAATGCTCCGCGAAAGCGTCCTCGGCCTGGATAGCGAGCGTATTCCGATCAACTACGAACAGCGCACGGGTCGCCCAATTTGCTTCGAACAGGCGTTTCAGCATTGCCGCCGCCGTGCGGGTCTTGCCGGTGCCGGTCGCCATCTCGACAAGCATCTTGCGCCGTCCGTTGATGATCTCCCGAGATACCGCGTCTATGCATGCACTCTGGTGCAGACGCCCACCGCCGCCGGCGATCCGGCTGTCGATCGGGATATCGAGCGGGTTGCGGCGGATATCACGAGCAGCTTTTCGACGGGCGAGATCATCCTGGCTGAATACGGTATCGATCTTTCGGAAATGGGCGTCATGGCCTTTGTCGCAGAACCAGATTTCTTCTCCATTTGAGAGGAAGATGAATGGGACGTCCAGCAAATCGGCATAGCGTCGACCTTGCGTCTCACCCGCACTGAGACTGACGCTTGTGCTCTTTGCTTCGAGCACAGCGAGGGCGCGACCTTGGCGATCGAACAGCGCGTAATCAGCCCTGCTGCCGTCATCGAGCGGATACTCATATCGAACACTCAGACCGTCCGTCAGACGCCAATCGTTGCCTTTCAGAAGCTGGTCGATTTTGATCCGTGCGAAGGCTTCGTTCGTCACTTAGTCGTAGCCTCCTTACGCTCTTTTGCGGCGCTTCGTTTGCCAAGCACTCCGGCTTCAAGCCTCTCGTATTCCTCTACGGCGATGACCATGACAACACAGCGACCATGCTTCTCGATAAGCACAGGCTCTGCACGCGCCGTGTCGATCATCAGACCAAAACCGTTCTTCGCTTCCCGCGCTGACATGATTTTCATAATCAAATCTCGTTGCAGTTCATGTGTCCATTTAGAACGAAATAGCTCTTATTGCCAAACACAGTTTTCAGGTACTGTCAGCGATCGACGATTTGGCGGCGTTCGACTGTGATCGAGAGAAGCGAAGGTCACGGCAAGATAAAGCGCTGCCCGGGCGAAGCCCCTGAGTGTTTGTCCCGCATCATGATCGCCTGACAGCCAGCCATCCAAATCGCCTTCGGCAAGTACAACCCGAATTGCCTTGGGTTGTAGTGGCGCAACCAACGGGTTCGGTTCGCACGTGAGAAACGCAAATACGCTACTTGCCTCGCTTGAGCTTGGACATCCGAAGCTGCGCGAGCATCTTGCGTCGGTCACCACCATTATGGATTTGGGCGATGACTATCAGGATTTCATGAAGAAGCTCGACAAACGGCACCCTCGGTTCAGCGAAAATCGTTCGTTCGATTTTGGAAGCGACAATGGGCGGGGCCTTTAATTCTTCCCCCACCGCTTAGCCGCCGCCGCTCTCGCAATCTCAGCCTGCCGGTCGCGCATCATTGGGGCAGCCCGGGCCTTGCCGCCCAGCTTGCCCAATTGGGCTGCCGCGCTGGCAACGTCATCGCGCGTGTCCTTGCACAGGGCACACGGGTCGGCGAGCGCCCGGCGCATGTCAACCGACCGGGGCGTCATCCATCATCGGCGCAACCTTTAGGTTGGCCAGCAACGCCTCCAACGTCGCCAGCTGTTCGGCATTCACGCCGCCCGCCTGATTCCCAGCATTTCCAATAGCGCGGATCAGCTCGCCTTGCCGGTGCGTCGGGACCTGTCCGTAACTTGTCAGGGTCGTCGTCACGTCGGCATGGCCAAGGTTTTGTGACCATGCCTTGAATGCTTCAGGGGTCAGACTCATCGTCATAACGTGCCGCGTCAGCATGTCGCGAAAACTGTGCGGATTGAAATAGGGCAAGCCCGCAGCTTCGAATGCCCGCCGGAATATCGCGTTGATCGGCTGGGTCGTGCGCCAGCCACTCCGCAAAATACCGACGGCGCGGAAGCCGCCGTTATCGTCCAGCCCCATTTGCGTTGCCGGAAACAGGGGATCGTTATCGCCCCAAAGATGATCGAGCGCCAGCTCGCGGGTCCAGTCTGCGAAGATTGCCAGCGCGTCGCCCCCGATTGGCATTAGGAAGGTCCGAAACGTTTTGGCGAATTTGGTGTGGACGGTGCGCGCATCCTGTTCGACATAGCCTTCGACGATGTTGACGTGCCCCAGTCGAAACGATGCGAGCGCCGCGACGCGTGCGCCGGTCAACGCGGCGAATGCGATGAGTGCTCGGTCGCGCCGCTCCAGCAATGTGTTGACTGGCATGGCGGAAAGGACATGATGCACTTGGGCGAGCGTCGGAACGCGCTTTTCGCGCCTTGCCCGCGCGACCGCGACATCCTTATCGCTCAGATTGAAATAATCGGCGTCGGCATAGGCGATATGCGATTTGAAGCCGGGCAGGTGGGCCAGCCAAAAAAAGAACAAGCGCAAATCGCGCAGCGTCGAAAGCATTGTCGCCTTGCTGATCCGCTCGCCTGTCCGGACGTTGACGGCTTGGGCTAGCTTCGCCTTGAACGCGACCGCCTGTTCGCGGTGAAAGCGTTTGAAGTCGCGCGCTTTCGTCGAATCCTCGAACCGCGCGAGCGATTTTGCCACGCCGTCGATTGTTACTTCATCGCGACCCTTGGCCTCCTTCAGATAGGCGAAATACTCGCGCTTGATCCGCTCGTTTGCGGCACTGTGTTTCGTCATGTCGTCACTTGCCTTTCCAAATCACAATTCAGGGAGGGCGAGGGGCTGCCGTTTAGGCGTGACGAAGCTTGCACAAATTGGACATCGCAATCGGGCATGATCGAACCGAGCGCAGCTATACGGGCGCGGCGGTGCATGACGGTTTCGCAGGTCGCGCATATCGCCCGGACATTGCCAGACATGGCGTTGATCGACACATAATCGACCATGCCCAGCGCCGCCGGTCGAGGCACCCGACATTTGAAGCAATAGAGAGTTCCAGGCGGACAGGGGCATTTGCGGCCGGCGTTCCGCTTCGACAGGAACGCTCGGATCGTCGCGCCCTGAAACAGCGCCGGGCGATTGCCGTCGAGCGGTGTCATCCCTTCGCGCTGCCATTGGCGAACGGTATTCTTGTGGACGCCCAGCGCTCGGCTGATTTCCTCGATCGAGTAGCTACGGTGCAGCTTTATCAGCCGCCAGTTCAGGCGCTTTGATGCCACCGGCCTAGGCAATCTTGGACGCGTTCGCCTGAGCGGTGGAGGAGACTACCGGGAAGCTGCCCAGCCATGCGTCAAGCTCCTCGCGGCGGTAGAAGACCCGGCCCCCGATCTTCTGGAACTTCGGGCCAGTGCCATTGCTTGCATGCATGGCGAGCGTCTTGACCGCGAAGCCGGTGTAGAGCGCGGCATTGGGTCGATCCATTCTGCCATCGGGGAATGTGCGGACTTCAACAGAGTGCATGACGGAACCCTCTTTGTTCTTACATCATGCTTAATCGATACGTGTGTTGCATAACAATACAGATTGGCTTAGTCAGAACGCGATGGAACTGACGGCACGGGGATATGCAGGAATGGCCAATATTGCATCGACATACCAAGACCCCGTGACAGGCCAGCGTGCAAAGGGCGGCGGTAAGCTTTCGAGGTCTGAAACCGTAACGGTACGACTCGATCCCAAGCTCAACTATCTTTGTGAGTTGGCGGCGCGCGCACAGCGCCGCACAAAAAGCAGCTTTATTGAGTGGGCGATCGACCATGCTCTCAAGAGTGTCGATGTGCCGGGCGCTCAGGGCACGATGGACGATCACGCCGGGAGGCTTTGGGATGTCGATGAAGTCGACCGTTTGATAGCGCTCGCTGAGTTGGCACCATTCCTTATGACGCACGAGGAACAACTCATTTGGAAAGTTATCCAGCAAGTCGGCTCGTTCTGGCGAGGCAAGTACGACAACGGCGGTGAATGGACTTGGCAGATCCGCGATGGCGGGTGTGTTGCGGAGCATGTCCGTGAGGAATGGGAGACCGTGAAGGCTGTGGCTGATGGTCGAATGTCGATGGCGAACCTTCCCAAAGCCTCAAAGCGCGCGCCGACGGGTTTTGAAGCTGATCTCGACGATGTCGTCCCCTTCTAGGAATTGACCATGGCGACTTTCCAGAAGCTCACTCGCTCAAACGTCAAGGCGCTCAAGCCGGGCCAGAAGATCACCGAGCAGGGCATTACGTTCGAGCGCCTCGGCAGTGGTGATGGTGTCTATTCAATCAACATCATGGTGGACCGGCAGCGTATCCACCGCGTCATCGGTCGCGAAAGCGACGGCACCACGCGGACGCAGGCTGAGATATTCATCGAAACGACGCGCACCGCAGCTCGTGAGGAACGGCTGGCGCTGCCCAAAGGCCGCAAGGTCGCGCTTTCGTTCGCAGACGCGCGCGCGCTACACTGCAAAGCTACGCGAATCCGGTGGTAAATGCATTGAACGGAAAGAGCGTCAGCTAGCACTCCACCTAAACCCGTTCTTCGGATCTACACCGCTATCCAAAGTGTCGAGTTTCGACGTTGCTCGATACCGCAAGCAGCGTGTTGAGGCGAGAGCTGCCGAGGCTACGATCAATCGCGAGCTGGCGGTCGTTTCTCACCTGTTCGGCAAGGCGATGGAATGGGGCTGGACCCCAACCCGGCCCAAGATCGTGCGCTTCAAAGAGGACAAGGGACGGATCGTCTATCTGACCGCCGAGCAATGCCAGCAGGTGATCGAGGCGGCAAAGCACGACCTCAGCCCGCACATCCATCCCTTCACGGTGATCGCGCTCTCCACGTCCATGCGAATGAGTGAAATCCTGAGTATGACACGTAATCATGTAGACGTGCAGCGGAAGCGCATCTTCATCCCTTCGGCCAAGTCGGGCGCGCGCGACCAGCCGATCACGTCCGAACTGGCGATTTTCCTTGCGGCACATATCGAGGCACTGCCCAAGGGTTCCGATTGGCTATTTCCGTCGATTGCCAGCAAGAGCGGACGGCTGGCGACGATCCGAAAGGCGCACCGGCGAGTCATTAAGGCGGCGGGGCTCGATCCCGATGTGATTGTGCGACACACCTTCCGCCACACTGCCATAACGCATCTTGTTCAGGCGGGTGTTGACCTACCAACGGTGCAGAAGATCAGCGGCCACAAAACGCTCGCGATGGTTGGACGCTACGCCCACGCCAACGGCGCGCATATCGACGCTGCTATGGACAAACTCGAAGGTAGGATCAGCCTCGGAATCAGCGAAATCGCGGCCTGATTACACAGGAATTACACTAATATTATTAACCGCCGATTCGACGAATCTCTAAGTATTTGAAAAAAGTGGTGCCCGGGGACGGATTCGAACCGCCGACACTGCGATTTTCAGTCGCATGCTCTACCAACTGAGCTACCCGGGCTTCTGGCAAGACTATGCCGAGGCGCGCTCTTATGCGGGTGATGCGCCACTGTCCAGCCTTCACATGCGTGAGACGCGGACGCTCTGGTTGCGGAAGGTTGCCGTGCCAAAGACGGTCATGAAAGCGATATCGGTGGCGTCGCGGCCAACCGCGATACGGACAATGTCTTCGGCGCGCGCCATGTCGGTTGCGTCGACGAGATGCCATGCGTCCTCCAGCCAAACCTCGACGACGGCGTGAAAATCGGGCGGTGTCACGTCCGGCGCATAGGCGGAAACGAGCCGCGCCGGGATTGCGGCTGCTCTCGCGAAGGCCGCGAGCAAATGGGCATAGTCGCGGCATACGCCCTGGCGTTGGACGAAACTGTCCGATGCGGTCGTATCGCTGTTCGACGCGCCCGAAACGTACGAGAGATGGCCAGCAATCCAGTCGCGCATGGCAATGATCTTTGCGCCGCCTGTCGCGCCCCCGAATTCGTCGGCGACAAAGGCTTCGAACTTGTCGCTTTCGCAATAACGGCTTGGCAACAGATAGGGCACCACGAGCGCGGGCAGGTCGCGCGGATCGGCGGCGTGCAGCGGCAATATCGGGACAACGAACCGGCTGATTTCGACAATCGCAACATAATGCGCATGAAACTGGCCCACGCCAGCCGCCCATGTTCGCTGGCCTACGGCTTCATTGCCTTCAACGGGGCGCAGACGTTCGGGCGACGAAACCCTCAGCTTGTCACCGACGACCCGCTGGTCAGCCATCTGGGCCACTTCGATCTGCAGCAGAACGTCGTGCGGTTCGGGAAGGTCGTAGTCGAGAACCACGTCGATTTCGATGCGCATGGGAAGGGGCCTTTCCTTGAAGCGAAACTTGGCTATGCGCGGATTTCAAGCAGCGGGGAAATGATGAAAGCGGGTTTTGGCAAGGTGATGCGCGGGCTGGGCATCGGACTTTTGTTCTTGATCATTGCGTTATGCGCGCTGATTATCATCGTGCCGCCGTTTCTGGACCGGATTTATTATACCGGGCCGCAAAGCAGCCATTATGACGGGACACGCTTTTTCAATCCGGGCGGCGATGACACAATGCGGCCTGCCGCCGGGCGCAATCGCGGTACCTTTCTTGCGCGGTTTATAACAGGCAGCGATGGTCGCCCGCCTTGGCCAGACAGCGTGCCAGTCACGCAAGGCTATGGTGCCACCGAGGCAATGCAGTGCTCCGAAACCAAGCCGCGCGTCGCCGAAAACTGGAAACGCTGTGTCGACAAGGTTGACCCGACCCGCATGTTTACGACGTGGATCGGCCATGCCTCGGTGCTGGTGCAGTCGGGGGGCATCAACATCCTGACCGACCCGATCTATAGCGAACGGGCAGGGCCGTTCGGGATCGGTCCCGGCCGCGTCACCAGACCGGGCATTGCATTCGACGATCTGCCCAAGATCGACCTCGTGGTCGTCAGCCACAATCATTACGATCACATGGACCTCACCACGCTGAAAAAGCTGTGGGATCGCGACAAGCCACTAATCGTGACGTCGCTCGGCAACGATGCAGTCATGAAGAAAGCCGGGATCGTTGCCGTTGCGCGCGACTGGGACACGCGGATTGCGGTCAAGCCGGGTATCGACGTCATCGTGACGCGCAATCATCACTGGAGCAGTCGCTGGGGCGTGGACCGCAATCGCGCGCTGTGGTCGAGCTTTGTCGTGACGCTGCCTGGTGGCAACATAATGTTTGCGGGGGATACAGGCTTCGGGAATGGCCAATGGCCAGTCGAGGCCGCGAACTATGGCCCGATCCGCCTCGCGCTCATCCCGATCGGGGCTTTCCGGTTTCAGCCGGGGCAGATGCGCATCGCCAGCCATATCGGGCCGATCGATGCGGCCGAGGTTTTTCTCCGGTCGAAAGCCCGCACGGGCATCGGCATCCACTGGGGGACGTTCCGGCTGAGTTACGAAGCTTATGACACGCCGCCGAAGCTGCTCGACGCTGTCAACAAATGTCGTGGTATTCAGGGGTTCGGCACAGTGCCGATCGGCCGGGCGACCGAAGTTCCTGCCCTTACCGCGCCGGTTTTGACGCTGCCCCTACCGACCGCGCTTGATCCGAAGTGCATCGACACAACCGCAGTGCGAGCGCTCAAGTGAAGCTGATATTTGTCTACAATGCCAACGCCGGGATTGCGGCGGGCATCATGGACAGCATCCACAAGACACTTTCGCCCGCCACCTATCCGTGCAGCTTGTGCGCGATCACATATGGCGCGGTGCGTATGAATCCGCGCTGGAAAGCGTGGCTCAAGGCGCAACCCTTTGAAAGCGTCTTTTATCACCGCCCTGATTTCCGTGCGGCTTATCCCGAGATTGTCGCAGACTTGCCGGTAATTCTGGTCGAGCGTGACGGACGACCGGAGACACTGGTCAGCGTCGACGAGTTTGGCGATGCAGCAACTGTCGACGAACTCATTGCGCTGATCGAAAAGCGCCTGATCTAGCGGGTGAGCATCGCGCCGAGCGGCTGCCCGCCGAATATATGGACATGCAAATGGGGGACTTCCTGGTGCCCGTGCGCACCGATGTTGCTCAGCAAGCGATAGCCGGGCGCAGGTAGCCCCGCCTCACGCGCAACATGGCCGATGGCGCGGATAAATCCGGTTATCTCCGGATCCGTGGCGCGCGCCGTGAAATCATCCCAGGAAACATAGCGCCCTTTGGGGATGACGAGAATATGTACCGGCGCTTGCGGATTGATGTCGTCAAAGGCGAGCGCGTGATCGTCTTCGTAAACCGTCGAGTTCGGGATTTCACCGCGCAGGATGCGCGCAAAGATATTGTCATCGTCATAGGGGAGCGTCGCGTCGATCGGCATCAGTTCGCCCTCGCTGCTTTTTCGGCGATGCCCGATGTGCCTTCGCGCCGCGTCAGTTCAGCTTCGACGTCGGCCAGCGTCACACCGCGCGCGTTCAGCAAAACCAGCAGGTGGAACATCACGTCGGCGGCTTCGCCAGTAAGTGCCGCGTTATCCTGCGACAAGGCAGCGACGACCGCCTCGACCGCTTCCTCACCGAATTTTTTTGCGATCAGACCAATGCCGCCAGCATTCAACATCGCCACATAGGATTTGTCGGCATCCGCAGCGCTTCGCGAAGCGATCGTCATTTCGAGCTGGCGAAGTAAATCGGTCACTCGCCTTGTTAAGCGTTCACGCGGACCCGCCGTCAAGCGTCGTTATTTTTATCGTGTGGCGGTGCCTTGCTTGATCGGCGTCCAATAACCAGCCCGGCAATAGCCAAGCCAAACAGAACGATGTCGGTGGGTTCAGGGATTTTGAGGCCGCTCTGTGCGAGTGCCGGCGCGCTCAACGCGAGCAACGCCGCCAATGAATACCCCCGTACCATTTAGCCCCTATCGCACGATGGATAGCGAGTCGCTAGCGAAATGACGTCAACTGCGGCGCACAAAATACCGAACTGGGACAGATATTAATGCCGGCGGACCGGGTAACCTGCCGCGCCGAGCGCACGGTGCGCATCGCCGATCGTTGATTCCCCGAAATGAAATATCGACGCGGCCAGAACGGCACTGGCGTGGCCGTAGCGCACGCCGTCGACAAGGTGCTCGAGCGTCCCGACGCCGCCGCTCGCGATAACCGGAATATCGACGGCGTCGGCGATTGCGCGCGTCAGTTCGAGGTCATAACCGTCGCGCGTGCCGTCGCGGTCCATCGACGTCACGAGCAATTCGCCTACGCCGAGCCGCGCAAGATTGAGCGCGTGCCTGACAGCATCGACGCCGGTGGCGCGTCTGCCGCCGTGCGTGAAGATTTCCCATCGAACTCGTTCAGGATCGTCGACTCGCCGGGCATCGACCGATCCCACGACGCACTGACTGCCGAACCGGCTGGCGATGTCGGCGACGAGTTCGGGGCGGACGACAGCGGCGCTGTTGACGGCAACTTTATCCGCGCCAGCCAGCAATAAAGCGCGCGCATCATCAGCGCTGCGCACGCCACCGCCTACCGTCAACGGCATGAAACAAACTTCGGCTGTGCGGCGTACGACATCGATGATTGTGTCGCGCCCTTCGTGGCTGGCGCCGATGTCGAGAAAACATAGTTCGTCTGCCCCTGCGGCGTCATACGCTCGCGCTGCTTCGACGGGGTCACCTGCGTCACGCAGGTTGACGAAGTTCATGCCCTTGACGACGCGACCATCGGCAACGTCGAGACAGGGGATGACGCGGATGCGGACCGTCATGCGCTGGCGGCAACCACTAGCGCCGTCGCCAGATCGAGCCGCCCGTCATAAATCGCACGGCCAGTGATGACGCCTTCGATGCCGTCCTTGGCATAGATCGCCAGCATGCGGATATCGCCGACGTTCTTCACGCCCCCGCTGGCAATAACGGGTAATGTCTGCGCGCGCGCCAGATCGACAGTGGCTTCGACGTTGCACCCCGTCAGCATCCCGTCACGTCCGACATCAGTGAATAACAGCGCGGCGACGCCTGCGTCTTCGAACCGGCGCGCCATATCGAGCACCGAGACGTCGGACACATCGGCCCAGCCTTCGGTTGCTATAAAGCCGTCGCGCGCATCGACGCCGACGACGACACCGCCCGGATAAGCCTTTGCCGCTTCACGAACCAGTTGCGGGTCTTTCAATGCCGCCGTGCCGATCACGATCCGCGAAACGCCGCGTTCGAACCAGCCGTCGACGGCTGCCATCGTGCGGATGCCTCCGCCGACTTGCACATGGCCGGGGAAGGTCTCGACGATCTTTGCCACGGCATCGGCATTCACAGCGTGCCCCGCAAACGCACCGTCGAGATCGACGACGTGGACATGCTGCGCACCGGCCTCGGCAAAAAGCACGGCCTGCGCTGCGGGGTCATCGCCATACACCGTGGCCCGGTCCATATCGCCCTCGGCAAGACGGACGACTTGGCCACTTTTCAAGTCGATGGCAGGGAAAACGATCAGGCTCATGGTAGCCATTTCAAAAAGCGTTGAAGCGTCGCGATGCCGTAAGCCTGGCTCTTTTCCGGGTGAAACTGCACCCCCAGCATATTGTCACGCCCGATCGCGGCAACGCGCGGACCACCGTGATCGGTTGCCGCAAGGCTGTCGGCCCCTTCGAACGCATAGCTGTGTAGGAAGTATGCTTCGCCAGGAACGATCACGGGATGATCGCGTGTCGGCGTCACGTCGTTCCAGCCCATATGCGGCACTTTGATTTCGGTGGTCGGCGCCATCGCCGCGACATGACCGGTGATCCAGCCGAGTCCTGGTGTGGTGCCGTGTTCGCGACCTTCGTTCCCCATCAACTGCATGCCAACGCAAATGCCGAGAAACGGCCGTGTTTTCCCAATTACCGCTTCGTTGAGCGCATCGATCATCCCCGGAATTGCCGAGAGCGCCCCCATGCAATGCGCAAAAGCCCCGACGCCAGGGAGAACGATGCGCTTGCCAGCTAAAATTTCAACGGGATCCGCCGTCACGGCAATGTCGCTCGCGCCTGCGGCTTTCAGCGCATTAAGGACTGACTGAAGATTGCCCGCGCCATAGTCGATGAGTGCAATGCCTGCCACAATGCTTAGAGAACGCCTTTGGTCGAGGGAATGCTGTCCGCCTTGCGTGGGTCGATTTCGACGGCCTGGCGCAAGGCACGCGCCAGCGCTTTGTAGCAGCTTTCGACGATGTGGTGGTTGTTCTGCCCATAAAGGCATTTGACGTGGAGCGTCAGGCCTGCCGTCTGCGCGAATGAATGGAACCAGTGCTCGATCAGCTCGGTGTCCCATTCGCCGAGACGCTGGGTGGTGAAAGCTGCTTTCCAGACGAAATAGGGCCGCCCCGAAATATCGAGCGCCACGCGGGTGAGCGTCTCGTCCATCGGCGCATAGGCCGAACCGTAGCGCACGATCCCGCGCTTTTCGCCGAGCGCCTTGGCAACGGCTTCACCAATCGCAAGGCCGGTGTCCTCGGTCGTGTGGTGCTGATCGATGTGAAGGTCGCCCACGGCCTTCACGGTCAGGTCGATCAGCGAATGGCGCGATAATTGTTCGAGCATGTGATCGAGAAAACCAATCCCCGTACTGACCGAATAAATGCCCGTGCCGTCCAGATTGACGGTAACGTCGATCGAGGTTTCGTTGGTGCTGCGATGAACTGTGCCTGTGCGCATGACGAGTGCCTATAGTCGCTCGCCGTGTGGGCGCAACGCGTCTTGACCGCTTTGCCGCATAGGTTACGAACAGTGTATGAGCGATGCTTTGCCCGACAGCCTGATTCCGTATGACGATATCGTGCAGGAAGCGTTGCGCGCTGTCGTAGGCCGGGTTCTGGGTGAGATTCCGCATGACGGGATGCTGCCGGGCAATCATCATTTCTATATCACGTTCAAGACGACAGCGGCGGGCGTGGATATTCCGTCACATCTGATTGCGCGCTTCCCTGATGAAATGACAATTATCCTGCAGAACAAATTCTGGGATTTGAAAGTGCACGACGAAGCGTTTGAAGTCGGGCTGACGTTCAACGGCATACCGGCGCGGCTGTTCATTCCCTTTTCCGCGATTACCGGTTTTGTCGATCCCGCCGTCAATTTCGCGCTGCAGTTTCAGGTGGCGCAGGATAATGAGGGCCCCGCAGTCCATGATGTTGCGGGCAATGATGCGCCGTTCGAGCCTGTCGATGACGGCTCGAACGTCGTGGCGGTGGATTTCAAGCGGAAGAAGTGAGCGGCACGCGCATCGAAACCGACAGTTTCGGGGCCATCGACGTTCCGGCGAGTGCTTACTGGGGCGCACAGACGCAGCGCAGCATTGTAAATTTTCCTTTCGGCGACCGCGAACGGATGCCGATCGAGATCGTGCACGCGCTTGCCATCGTGAAACAGGCGGCGGCCCGCGTGAATCGCGCGCACGGGCTGGATCCGAGGCTAGCGGATGCAATCGAAACGGCGGCAGCAGCCGTGATCTCAGGCCAGCACGACAATGAATTTCCGCTGGTGATCTGGCAGACCGGCAGCGGCACGCAGACGAATATGAACGTCAACGAAGTCATTGCTGGGATCGCCAACGAAGCCTTGACGGGGAAGCGCGGCGGCAAGGTGCCGGTGCACCCCAACGATCATGTAAACATGAGTCAGTCGTCGAACGACAGCTTCCCGACCGCATTGCATGTCGCGGCGATGATTGCGATCCACGGTCGGCTGCTCGGCGCGCTCGATATTCTTCGTGACAGCTTGGCAGCAAAGGCGCGCGACTGGTATGATATAATCAAGATCGGGCGCACGCATTTGCAGGATGCAACGCCACTGACGCTGGGACAGGAGTTCTCGGGATATGTCGCGCAATTGGTCGCTGCAAAATCGCGCATCGATTCGGCGATCGATGACTGCCTCGAACTTGCGCAAGGTGGCACCGCGGTTGGAACGGGCCTGAATGCGCCCGCCGATTTTGCGACCGCGATGGCCGTCGAGATTTCCGAGCTGACCGACTTGCCATTCCGTCCTGCGCCGAATCTTTTCGCCGCACTTGCCGCAAACGATGCATTGGTGCAGCTTTCGGGCGCGCTGAACACGCTGGCTGTGTCCCTCACAAAAATTGCCAACGACATCCGCTTGCTCGGATCGGGTCCGCGCGCTGGCATCGGCGAACTGAGCCTCCCCGAAAACGAACCCGGCAGCTCGATCATGCCGGGGAAGGTCAATCCGACCCAGTGCGAAATGATGACGATGGTCTGCGCGCAAGTGATCGGCAATCACATGGCCATCACTGTCGGCGGCATGCAGGGGCATCTCGAGCTCAACGTGTTCAAGCCGATGATCGGCGCGAATGTCCTGCGTTCGATCGACTTGCTGAGCACCGCAATGACCAGTTTCGCCGAGCGCTGCGTCGACGGGCTCGAGCCCAATCGCGCACGCATTGCCGAGCTTGTTGATCGGTCACTGATGCTGGTCACTGCGCTTGCACCCGAGATCGGCTATGACGCTGCTGCCAGGATCGCCAAGCACGCGCATCGCGAAAACCTGACATTGAAACAGGCCGCACTGGCACTAAATCTTGTCGACGGCGAAACTTTCGACCGGCTCGTGAGTCCTGCTGATATGATTGGCAGAAATATGATTGGCACAAGGAAAACAACATGATCGGTAAAGTCATCGGCGCGCTTGTCGGCCGCGAAATCGACCAGCGGGATGGCAGCGGCGGCATGAAGGGGATGGTCATCGGCACGCTGGCTGCCGGTGCGCTTCGTCGCATGGGGCCGTTCGGGCTTGTGCTTGGCGGTGCTTATGTCGCCAAGAAGCTGCTTGATCGCCGCCGCACACGTTGACGCCAGCAGTACGCGACGGCATGAGCGTTCATGCCTGCGACCTTCCCGCTCGCCCGCCGTGGCCTGCTTTTCGTTCTGTCTTCGCCGTCGGGGGCGGGGAAATCGACGATTGCGCGTAAGCTGCTGGCGTCGGACAGTGGTCTCGAAATGTCGGTGTCGGCAACGACGCGTCCGATGCGGCCGGGTGAAGTCGATGGCAAGGATTATCATTTCGTCGATCTCGAACGGTTTCGCGCGATGGTCGCGGCGGGCGAATTTCTCGAATGGGCGCATGTCTTTGGCCATCGTTACGGGACGCCGCATGCGCCAGTCGATGCCATATTGTCGCGCGGCCGCGACGTGCTGTTCGATATCGACTGGCAAGGGGCACAGCAGCTTTATCAACAAGCGGGCGGCGATGTCGTCCGCGTTTTCATTCTCCCGCCATCGATCGAGGAATTGCACCGCCGTCTCGCCGATCGCGCGACCGACAGCGCCGACGTCGTCGAAGCGCGCATGAGCCGTGCGGGTTCCGAAATCGCGCACTGGGATGGATATGATTATGTGCTTGTCAATGACGACGTGGACCGGTGTTTTGCCGAAGTGAATACGATTCTTGCGTCCGAACGCCTGAAGCGCAGTCGGCAAACGAGCCTGATCGGCTTTATCCGCGGTCTGACACGGCCGTCATAACAGCGCCAGGAACCGCGCCGCGCTGAGGAAATCGGCACGGCGGGCGGCGCGGGCATCGGTCGCCATCCAGTCCTCGCCCCATAACTCGGCCTGCCAAAGCTCATCGAGGTGACAGGCATCGAACGCATTATCGGGTGCGATCGCATTTTCGACCAGCATGAGTGCAACAACAAGCGAACCGCCGATCGTAACCAGCGGCGACAAAGCTGTGCGATGAAAGTCGTCATACGCAGCAACCACAACGCCAAGGCGCTTTATCGTTTCGGCTGGTTGCGCAACATGGACAATCCCCGATGTGATGGTGAACGTAATGTCGAACCGCTTGCGCGCCCATTCGAGCAGCGGGTCCCAGACCTCAGCTTCGCGCGCGGCAAGTTCGGGCGGCGTTTCGGCGCGGTAACATAACAGATCAGTTTCGCTGTAAATTGCCAGCACTTCGACTGGCGGCGGGCGCTCGATCGCGGCATTGGCGAGCCCCGTCAGCTTCATTGCATGCGGCTTGATTTCGTCAACCACCGCGCGCCATTCGCCTGCGACGGCCTCGGCAAGCTGCGCCGTCGGTAACTGCAATGTCAGTCGCCCGGGGGTTCTGACGAGCCGGCCGTCGAGCAGGATCGTACCGTCCTCGACCGTGACGGCCTTCCAGAAGCGCTTCACTCTTTCGGCGTCCGCCAGCGCTTTGCCAGTATCACCGGCAAAACGAGCACATTAATCGCGCCCATGACCAGGAACAGCCCGCCGACGAATTCAGCCGGTTCGATCCAGCGCTTGGCAAGGATTGAGATGCCGAGAAACGCAAATGCGACGCCGCCTAAGCGAATGATGCCGAGTGCAAAAAATCGAGCGCGTGCGGGGTCCTGTTCGGTCATACATTTTCCATGATAGCGCGCGGGTGATCGATAATGGCGTGTGCGCCTGCTGCGTGGAGTTCGTCCGCGGGATGATAGCCCCATGACACCGCCAGTGCGCGGACGTTTGCGTTTCGCGCCATCAGCATGTCAAAACTGGTGTCGCCGATCATGACGGTTGTTTCTGGTGATGCACCCGCTTCGGCCATTGCCGTTTCGATCATCGACGGATGCGGCTTCGACGGGTGGCGGTCGGCGGTCTGGAGAGTCACGAAACACTTGGTCAGGTCATGATATTCAAGGCAAAGTGCGAGTCCGCGATCTGATTTTCCCGTTGCCACACCAAGCAGCCAGCCGTCGGCCGCAAGGGCATCGATGGCCTCAACAATGCCGTCATAAAGCGGTTCCTCGACCAGCCCGTTGTCGCGCAGCCGCCAGAACGCCTGTTTGTAATGCTCGGCCATAGCGTCGTGCATTTTTCCGTCCGCCTCGGGTAACAGTGTCTGCATCGCTTCGATCAGGCTCAAGCCAACGATGCGCAATGTCGCCTGTCGTCCCGGCGGATCGAGCCGTGCGGCTTCAAATGCCCTGGCCATTGCCATGACGATATTGTGCTGGCTGTCGACAAGCGTCCCGTCGCAGTCGAATATCGCGAGGTGGTTAGTCATGTCAGATCGCGCATCAGCAGTGCCATCGCCCGCTGGCCGCGTGTTTCGAGTGCGTCGGCTACCTTTGCCCGCGCATCGGGCGACTTGTTCTGCCCGAGCTTTGCGGTCCCGCGCCATGCCGTCACGCGCATTTCATAGCCCCAGATGCCGCCGATCATTTTGTCGAACAAACCATCGGCCATCTTGTCGCGCGTCCAGGCGGACTTGGGCGCAAGCCGCGTTTCGTTGTGCAGCGACAAGGCATCAGCCTGCGCGATCAGCGTGTCACGATCCATTTTCGTGACTGTGCCCTGCATTTCGAGACTCAGGTAATTCCAAGTCGGCACCTGATTATCGATGCCGTACCAGTCAGGACTTATGTACGCGTCAGGCCCGTTGACCACGAACAGCACTTCGCCATTTTCGAGGCCGCGCACGATGCCGTTGCCGCGCGATATGTGAAAGCCGATCCGGTTGTCGTCGAGGAACACGAACGGGATATGCGCCACGCGTGGCCCGTCGGGCGTCGCGGCAAACAGCATTCCGAACCCGATTTCATGCGCAAAGGCGCGCATGGCGTCGCGGTCTTCCCAGCGAAATTTAGGATCGGGGTGCATTACTTCTTCCTGACTGGCGGCTTTTTCTTGACTGGCGCGGCCGATTGCCCTCGCGCGCGCCGTTCGCCCTTGCGTTCCTTGCGTGCCGATTTCGCCTTGTTGAGCGCCGCGCGTGCCTTGCCTTCGGGGGTTGCCGAGAATTTGACTTCGTCGAGGACCAGCACATCGCCGGTTTCGATGTCGAAGCCCAGATCGTCGAGCGTCTCGGTGAAATGTTCGGGCAAATCCGCTGTCACATCGATGATGTCGCCGTCGGGATGCTCGACGCGGATGCGGCGCGCGTGCAAGTGCATCTTGCGACTGACGGTGCCGGTCAGGAAACTGGCCTTGCCGCCATATTTGCCGTCGCCGACGATCGGGTGGCCGATGGCGGCCAGATGGACACGCAACTGGTGCGTGCGGCCGGTAAAGGGTTGCAACTCGACCCACGCCGCGACATTTCCGGCGCGCTGGACAACCCGGTATCGCGTGCGCGCAGGGCTGCCTTCTTTCTCGTCGACATGCATTTTTTCGCCGCCGGTGCCGGGTTGCTTGGCGATCGGCAGTTCGATCATCCCATCATGGATCTCGGGGACGCCGACGATGATGGCCCAATACACCTTGCGCGCCGTGCGGCTGGAAAAAGCCGTTGCGAAATGTGCAGCCGCCCGCGGCGTGCGCGCCACAAGCAGCGCGCCCGATGTATCCTTGTCGAGCCGGTGGACGAGCTTGGGCCGGCCCTTGCCTTCATAGGTCAGCGCATCGAGCAAGCGGTCGACATGATCGACAGTGCCGCTGCCCCCCTGCGTCGCCAACCCCGGTGGTTTGTTCAAGACAAGTCCGGCATTGTCTTTGTAGATAACCAGGCTTTGCGCGAACGCCATTTCGTCGTCGGTCAGGTTGGAAACAGCGCGCTTTGGCCGTTCGGACGCCACTTTGGCCATGCCAGGTTCGGCCGGTGGCACGCGGATCAACTGTCCGGCAACGATGCGATCCCCGGGCGTCGCCCGCGCGCCATCGACGCGCAGCTGCCCCGTGCGCGCCCAGCGCGAAACGATGTTGAAACTGGCATCGGGCAAATGGCGCTTGAACCAGCGGTCGAGGCGAATGCCATCGTCGTCGGCGGCAACGGTAAATTGGCGGACAGCATCGGTCATTGCTGGTGCCCCTAGCCCGAAAGGCGCGGGCTCGCCAGCCTAGTGCATCAGAGCGGCACAATCGTCAGCGGCAAGCCGTCGCGCGGCTTGGGGATAGGCCAGGCCTGCCATTTTGTGCCGCTGGTTTCGGGCAAGTCGATGCGGTGGGAGCGCAGGATATGCCACATCAGGATCTTGGTCTGCATATAGGCAAAATGGAGGCCCAAGCACATGTGCGCGCCGCCGCCGAAGGGAACCCAGGCATATTTGTGCCGCCCTTTCGATGCTTCGGGCGTGAAGCGCATCGGATCGAATTTTTCGGGTTCGGGCCAATGTTCGGCCATCCGGTGAACATGTGCGGGCTGGATGCCAACGAATGTGCCGATCGGGAAATCATAGCCACCAAACGAAAAGGCTTTCAGGGCACGGCGCGGCAGCGACGGCACGGGCGCCATGAGCCGCAGTGATTCCTTGAATGCCATTTCGGTCAGCGCGAGGTCGCCAAGCCGGTCGTACGGCAAATCATCGCCGTTGACGCCAAGCCCGTCCATTTCTTCGCGCAGCTTGTCCTGCCATTCGGGATTTTGGCCGAGCAGCATGACCATCGATGTTGCCGAGGACGTGATCGTGTCATGTGCGGCCATCATCAGAAAGTTCATATGGTCGACGATCGCTTCATCGCTCAGATAGGTGCCGTCTTCGTTCGTTGTCCGGCAGATCTGGCTGAACATGTCGTTCGCGTTGCCGGCGCGCCGCTTTGGCACTTCCTTGCCGAAATATTCGACCAGATATTTGCGCCCTGCGACGCCGCGCGCCATCGGCGTGCCGGGGATGGGCGCGCGGATCGGCGCAACCGACGCCTGCACCATATCGACAAATGCTTTGTTGATCTTTGCCGCTTCGGCACCAAAGGGAATGCCCAAAAACGATGAGGCGGCCAGATCGAGCGTCAGTTCCTTGATCGCCGGATAGAATTTGATCGGCTTGCCCGACCACTTCGCCACGCGCGCCTTGATTCCGGCGTTGAGCGCATCGGCATACAGCCGCATCGGCTCGGGCTTGAACGCGACCGAAAGCACGCGGCGGTCGGTGCGGTGCTTGTCGCCGTCGATCAGCATCAGGCCACCGGGAAACAGCTGATTGAGCATCGGCCCCCAGCCCTGCTCGGACGAAAAAATCTTGCTCTTGTCGAACAGGACCAATTCATTGGCATCGGCTCCCAGCAACTGGATAAACCGGCCGCCAAAACTGTTTGTCCGGTAAATGTTGCCGAACTTTTTCGCCATTCGCTGCGTAAAAGCATGCGGATCCGCAAGTTGTTCGAGCGTGGTGCCCACGAGCGGCCAGCCATCGCGGCCTGGTATATGATCGACATCCTGCCCCCGCTCGGGCGGTAACCAGTGCGGATTGGCGGGAAATGTATCAGCACGCGGCATGGGCGGTCCTCTCAAGCCCGCAAACTCTAAGCGAATTGCGCTTCCAGTTAAAGTGCGCGCAACCTGCGTGCGCGCAACACTTGTCGAACAATGCTTGACGAAGAGCCGTTTTCCAGCCCAGATGACTGTATTACAGGATTAAAACAGAGGCTTTTTATGACACGCGCCCTTGCTCTTGCTTTGTGTTTTGCCATTCCGCTGGCGTTTGCGCCCTCTGACATTGTTGCGGCTCCCGCAAAATCAAAGAAGGCCACGACCCCTGCTGAAAACCTGCGCAAACTTTTTGTCGACAGCGACGAAGCTTCGCTCAAGCGAAATCCGCTGAATGCCCTGTTTCGCGGCGATCTGCGCTATGCCGACCGGCTTGGCGATTTCGATACCGAAGCGTCATTCGATGCCGACCGTGCAGCAGGCGAGAGCGATCTGCGCAATTTGCGCGCGATCCCGCGCGACAAGCTTAGTGCGACAGACAAGATTGCTTACGACGTTTTCGAAGCACAGACACTTGACGCCCTAAAAAAACTCACGCCTGAAATCCTCGCACTCACCAAAGTGCGGCCGATCAATCATTTTTTCGGTTTCCACACATTCTATCCAACCTTTGCCAGCGGCAAGGGCGCAGCACCCTTCAAAACCGTGCTTGACTACGACAATAATCTGAAGCGCCACAAGGAGTTCGTGGCCTATCTCGACCGCTCGATCGGGCGCTTTCGCGAAGGCATGGGTACCGGCGTGGTGGAAACCAAGCTAACGATCCGCAACGTAATCGAGCAGCTTGATGCGCAGCTGAAGCAAGCACCCGAAGACTCACCCTATTATGCGCCCGCCAAAGCGATCCCCGACATGTTCAACGCTGCTGATAAAGCCCGTATCCCCGGCGAATATCGTGCGGCGATCGCGGACGGCATCTATCCGTCATACCGCCGCCTGCGCGCATTCCTTGCTGATGAATATCTGGCTGTGGCGCGCGAGGAAGTCGGCCTGAGCGCGATGAAAGGCGGTCCGGTGCTCTATCAGCAGCTGATTGAAAGCACGACGACGCTGAAAATGCAGCCCGACGAGATTCACAATCTCGGCCTGTCCGAAGTGGCGCGTATCCGCACGGCTATGGAAGGCGTCAAAACTGAAGTCGGGTTCAAGGGGACGCTCGGCGAATTTTTCGAAAACCTTCGCACCGATCCGAAGCTCAAGCCTGCTTCGCGCGAGGCTTTGACGCAGGACTATTATGACATCGGCAAAAAAGTCGATGGCGTGATCGGCACTTATTTTTCGACACTCCCGAAATCGAAGCTGGAAATCCGCCCGTACGAACCATTCCGCGAAAAGTTCGAAGCGGGCGGCGCCTATGAACCCGGCACGCCCGACGGCACGACGCGACCGGGAATCTTCTATTTCAATGCCTATGACCTGCCCAGCCGCACAACGCCGGGCATGACGACGCTTTACCTTCACGAAGGTGCGCCGGGGCACCATTTCCAGATCAGCCTTGCCCAGGAAAATGCCGATCTCCCGCCATTCATGCGCTTTGGCGGTAACACGGCTTACGTCGAAGGCTGGGCGCTTTATGCCGAAACGCTCGGTTACGAGATGGGCTATTACAAAGACCCGTATCAGCGGATGGGGACGCTGTCCGATGAAATGCTCCGTGCGATGCGCTTGGTTGTCGATACTGGTCTGCATTCGAAGGGGTGGGGGCGCGACAAGTCGATCGAATATATGCTCGCCAACAGCGACATGGGCAAAACCGACGCGACTGCCGAAGTCGAGCGATACATCGCGATCCCGACACAAGCGCTGGCCTATAAGATCGGCGCGCTCACCATCCAGCGGCTGCGCGCCGACGCGCAGAAGCGGCTGGGTGCAAAGTTCGATATCCGCAAATTCCATGCACAAGTCCTGATGACCGGCGCGTTGCCATTGACCGTGCTCGAAAAGAAGATCGACGACTGGGTGAGAGGCGGCGGCGTTTAAGGCCGGGTCGTCGGCCCGTTCCAGTTGTCACCGTCCTGCACTTCGGTGCGACCCGTCGAACGGTTATAGGCACACAGCAGCCGCTTCATGCGACCGCGATTGTCGGTGCCGCGGATCTGGCGGATTTCGACGCCGATCACGTCCGAAAAGCTGATTTGCTTGGCAAGCAGTTGCGGGCGTGACAGCCCCGACATTGCCACGCAGGCGCGATTGGCGCGGACATTCATTTTCTCGAATTCACCCGGAGCGGAGGCATGGGCCGTGGAGGCCAGCAACACCGGAGCCAACAGTGCAGATATTTTTTTCATGATCATCCTCTCGCTTAAATTTTTCCACAATCGGAACGGGCCGGTTTCCCTGCAAAACGCGCATCGACCCAATCGAGCGTTTGCGTCGTCGTGTCGCGCGCGCTGGTTTCGTGACCCTGCCCGCTGATACTGATATAGCGCACGCGCGCGCCGCTGCGGCAGAGTTTGCGTGTAAACGCGAGCGTGACGGCAGGGCTGACGATCACATCCTTGGGGTTTTGCGCGATCAGAAACGGCACGCCGTAATCGCGCGCGGCGGGGCTGTTCTGGCGCGAAATCCGTGCCCACGGTTGGATGCGGCCCAGATCGACATTTTTCAGATCACGCCGCAGCACCAAAACCCCGAGCATCGTGCCGAGCTTGGGCTTTTTGTTGAGAACGATACAATTGTTCTGTGCCAGTCGCGTGATGACGCCCTGTGTTGACCCGTTGCCGAGTGTCGACAGCGACGCATTGAAGTGTTGCGACCAACTATAGGCCGTGAATGCGGTCAGGAAGGCACGGACCGACGGGTCGCTGCCCGCGCGCAGGTTTTCGACGAGATCGGTCGGCGGCGCAGCAGCGGCAACACCCATCAGTTCGAGATCAGGCGCATAATCGCGCGCCATCTGCCCTGTCCACAGCGCGGCATGTCCGCCCTGCGATTCTCCCCACACGGCAAAGCGATTGCCTGACGCTGCACCGGCAATCGATCGGGCAGCGCGCACTGCATCGAGGACGGAATGCGCCGTGCTGCTGCCCACCAGATAAGGGTGCGGCATTGATGTTCCAAGTCCAGGATAATCGGGCGCAACGAAGACATAGCCCCGGCGCACCGATTCAGTGACGCCCGGCGTTGCCCCGAAAAAGTCGAGCTGGCTCGGCGCGCATTTTCGGGCAACACCTGATGTGCCATGCGTCCAGGCAATGACTTGTCGTGGACGCGCCGGCATGGCTTCGCGCGGCGCCACGACCATGCCGGTCACTTCAATCTCTGCACCGCGGTCGCTCGTGGTCCAATAGCGGATTCGCCATGCTTGCGCGCCCGATGGCGTTTCCACGACGGGGTCAGCGCTGACCAGCGTTCCGGGCGGTGCGGCAACGGCAAGTGCTGGCATTGTCAATGCAAAAGCATGGAACAACTTGCGCATACCAGCCAACTCCAGATGTAGACGGATACCGCAACTACCTCAGGGCATCGGCGATAAGTTTACGTGTATTTACTATTCCGTAGAGCGCAATAAAGCTGCCCATGCGCGGCCCCTGCGATGACCCGAGCAATGTTTCGTAAAGCGCCTGAAACCAGTCGCGGAGTTTTTCGAAACCCGCTTCGTTGCCGATTGCATAGACGATATCCTGAATGGCGACGCCGTCTGCGTTTTCGGGCAGGTCGGCGAGTTCGCGGTCGAGGCGTTCGAGCGCGGCAACTTCAATACTGTCGGGCTTGCGGCGTTGCAGCGTCGGCGCAACGTAGTCCCGATTATAGGCAATCGCGTGACCGATCAGCGCGTTGAATTCTGCTGAGAGGTCGCCATCAACATAGTTAGCCAAATACGCGCGCATCTGATCCGCAGTCGCCTCACCACCGAGCACGCCCGCCAGATTGAGCAGCAACCCGAAGGTAACCGGCGGCACGTCCCGCGACACGACCCCATCATGAATATGATGCGCCGGATTGCCAAGCTTCTGCTCGATTGGCTGTGCCGCATAATTGCCGCGGAACTGGAAATATTCGTCCACCGCGCGCGGGATGACGCCGATGTGCAGCGCCTTGGCTTTCTTCGGCTCGCGATAGGCAAAGAATGACAGGCTTTCTTGCGTCCCGTAATCGAGCCATTGCTCGAGCGTAAGGCCATTGCCCTTTGATTTGGAAATCTTTTGGCCCAGCTCGTCGAGGAACATTTCATAGACAAATCCCTCGGGTGGCCGCCCGCCCAGAATGTGCGCGATCTTGCCCGATTGCTGGCCGCTGTCGATCAAATCCTTGCCGTACATTTCATAATCGACGCCGAGCGCGACCCAGCGCATCGCCCAGTCGACTTTCCATTGCAGTTTCGCCTGCCCGCCGAGCGCAGACTGCGTCACCGTGTCGCCGCCATCATCGAAACGGATCAGGCCTGCCTCGGCATCGACGACTTCGACCGGCACTTGCAGAACGACGCCGGTCTTCGCGCTTATCGGCAGCACGGGCGAATAGGTCGCGGCGCGCTCTTTGCGCAGCGTCGGGATCATCACGGCCATGATCGCGTCGTAGTTGCGAAGGATGCCTTTCAGCGCCTCGTCGAACGCGCCGCTCTCATACTGCGACGACGATGAAATGAATTCGTAGTCAAACCCGAAGCGGTCGAGGAAATCACGCAGCATCGCATTGTTGTGCGCGGCGAAACTTTCGTATTTTTCAAACGGATCCGGGATGCGCGACAGTGGCTTGCCAAGATGCTCGGTCAGCATGGCGGCGTTCGGCACATTGTCGGGCACTTTGCGCAGGCCGTCCATGTCGTCCGAAAATTCGATCAGCCGTGTCGGTGCGTCCGACAACGTCCGAAACGCATTGCGCACCATCGTCGTGCGCAACACTTCATTGAAGGTGCCGATGTGCGGGAGACCCGATGGCCCGTAGCCGCATTCGAAGATGACCGGCGCATTTCCAAGCTTCCCTTCGGGATAGCGCTTGAGCAACTTGCGCGCTTCTTCGAACGGCCAGGCCTTGGACTCCAGTGCGGCATTTCGAATATCGGACAATTGTTGCTCTTTCGTTCCGTGTGCGCCAAGTCGGCATTGTGGCCGTTCTCTTGCCCTATCCCGCGCTCTACGCAAGCCATGGCGGAATCTGGATCGCCGACGATCGCGGCACGCGCGGGATCGGGCGCGGCGAAGCCATTGCAAAGGCAGGCGAAACGCCCGTCATTCTGCTGAACGCACCGCTTATCGGACAGCGCCTCGGCTATCCCGATCTGGCCGGACTTGATCTTTTGGAATTATTTGCCTTCGTCCATCCAGCGCGCTTTGTGGTGCCGACGGTCAAGGGGTTCGCCGAAGCGGTTGGTGTTGCGCCGCCAGCCGACGAGAGTCAGGCGGTATCGGTTCTTCATGCGATCGCGTCCATGCTAGTCGCGCAGATGGGGCAATCGGATTGGGCGGAACGCGAAGGGGCCTGGACATCGGCGCAAACACTGGTGCGGTGCCGCTGGCTTTGGGGTGACGTGGTTTGTGATGCGCTGACCAAGCCAAAAGAGAATGAGCGGTGGCTTTTCGCCAAGCTGCCCGAATGGGAGGAGAAGCCCCCACGCCCAGCGCCGCGCACGATCAGCGTGCCACCTGAAAGCGCGCTCGAACGGCTCGATGATCTGACCGGCAACGGTGCGGAGCGGCGCGACGGGCAGCGCGCTTATGCTGAGGCTGCCACGCAAGCCTTCGAACCACGGTCGCGGCGCAACGAGCCGCATATGCTGCTTGCCGAAGCCGGAACGGGGATCGGCAAGACGCTTGCTTATCTGGCGCCCGCGTCACTCTGGGCGGAAAAAGCACACGGGACGGTCTGGATTTCGACTTTTACCAAAGCGCTGCAACGCCAGCTCGATGGCGAAACCCGGCGACTGTTTCCCGACGCGAACGAACGGAAAGAAAAAGTCGTCATCCGCAAGGGGCGCGAGAATTATCTCTGCCTGTTGAACCTCGAAGATGCCTTGCAAGGTGGCTTTTCGGGGCGGGCCGCGATTCTTGCGCATCTCGTCGCGCGCTGGGCATCGTTCAGCCGGGACGGCGATATGGTCGGTGGCGACATGCCGGGCTGGTTGCCGACGCTGTTCCGCCGTGCGGGATCGACCGCGCTGACCGACCGGCGTGGCGAGTGCGTTTATGCCGGATGCCCGCATTACCGCAAATGCTTTATCGAGCGCGCGGCACGAGCGAGCGCGGAGGCCGATCTTGTCATTGCCAATCATGCGCTGGTCATGGTCAATGCGGCGCGCGGACGTGAAGCGGCAAACCGTCCGACACGAATTGTGTTCGACGAAGGGCATCATCTGTTTGATGCGGCGGACAGCATGTTTTCAGCGGCGCTTACGGGTCAGGAAGCGATCGAAATCCGCCGCTGGATTATCGGCCCCGAGGGCACCGCGCGGGGGAGGCGGCGTGGGCTTGCCGCGCGTCTGGCCGACGTTGCGAGTTATGATAGCGAAGGTTCAGCGGCCATCGTTGCAGCGGGCAACGCCGCTCAATCGCTCCCCGGCGATGGTTGGCTGCAACGCATCGCCGAAGGTGATCCATTCGGACCCGTCGAGGCGTTGCTGGCAGCGGTGCGCGGCACTGTTTATGCCCGTGCCGATGGCGCGGATGCGGGCTACGGCCTTGAAACCGAAGCCGCCGAACTCGACGGCAAGTTGGTGGAAGCCGCACAGGGCGCTGCCGAAGCGCTCGATAATTTGCTCCGTCCGCTGGTGGCACTGGGCCGACGGCTCGAAGCGGTGATCGAAGATGGCCCCGACTGGCTCGACGGGCCGGCGCGGGCGCGAATTGAGGGTGCCATTGCAAGCCTGAACTGGCGGCGCGACACTGTGGCGGCATGGCTCTCGCTGCTGGCGTGCGTCGGTGGCCCGGCCGATCCCGATTTCGTCGACTGGCTTGCCGTCGACCGGATCGAAGCGCGCGATTTTGACGTCGGGCTGCGTCGCCATTGGCTCGACCCGACCAAACCGTTTGCCGAAACTGTTCTGAAGCCCGCGCATGGTGTCATCGTCACTTCGGCAACGTTACGCGGCGGCGAGGACTGGAACGCCGCCGAGGCCCGCACAGGCGCAAACCATCTGGCGGCCCCTGCGCTACATTTCAGTGCGCCGAGTCCGTTCGACTATGCCAACAATTCGCAAGTCCTGATCGTTACCGACGTCAAGCGCGGCGACGCAGGGGCGCTTGCTAATGCTTATGCGCGCTTGATCGCAGCTTCGGACGGCGCGACACTGGGGTTGTTCACCGCGATCCGTCGCTTGAAAACCGTCCATGCCCGTATCGCTGACCGGCTGGCGCGCGATGGGCTGCCGCTTTATGCTCAGCATGTCGATCCGATCGACACAGGCACGCTGGTCGATATTTTCCGCGACGATCCGCGCGCCAGCCTGCTCGGCACCGATGCTCTGCGCGACGGCGTCGATGTGCCGGGTCATTCGTTGCGCACGGTCGTGATGGAAGGTGTGCCGTGGCCCAAGCCCACCGTGCTACACGCAGCGCGGCAGGCAGCGGGAGGTGGCCCTGCTTATGACGATCGCCTGATCCGCGCGCGGTTGGCGCAGGCTTTCGGTCGGCTGATCCGCCGCGCCGATGATCGTGGCAATTTCGTCATCCTTTCGGCCGCAATGCCCTCGCGGTTGCTGACCGCATTTCCACCGGGAACTCCGGTGCGCCGCGTGACTTTAGACCAAGCAGTTTCAGCAATATCGCAGGTTTCCACTTGCACAACGCCGTTAACCGCGATCCAAGAGGTTGCGAGCTAGGGATCGAATGATGACCGACACACCTGAACAAGACGATTCACCAGCGTCCGAAGCCCTGCAGGAAGCACGCGCGCGCAAGGCCGCAAAATCCAATCGTAACAAATGGGTGGCAGGCGCGGTGGCGACGGGGATCGGGTCAGCAGCACTTGCCGGCGCCCTGCTCTATGCCAATCGGGGCAAGAAGAAGGGCGACTGATGACGGCAAAGAAATTGCGCAAGGCCGTTTTTCCGGTCGGCGGGCTCGGCACGCGCTTTCTGCCTGCGACAAAGGCAATGCCGAAGGAAATGCTGACCGTCGTCGACAAGCCATTGATCCAATACGCAGTCGACGAAGCGCGTGAGGCCGGCATCGAGCAGATGATCTTCGTCACCGGTCGCGGTAAATCGGCGATCGAAGACCATTTCGACATATCGTACGAACTCGAAACCACAATGCACGATCGCGGCAAATCGCTCGATGCGATCGCCGGCACGCGTTTTCGCCCCGGCGAAGTCATTTACGTCCGCCAGCAGGAGCCGATCGGACTCGGGCATGCCATCTGGTGCGCGCGCCATATTATCGGTGACGATCCCTTTGCGATCTTCTTGCCCGATGAATTGATGGTCGGTGAACCCGGCTGCATGAAACAAATGGTCGAGGCTTATGACCGCGTCGGGGGTAATATCGTCTGCGGGTATGAAGTCGCCGACGACCAGACTGATAAATATGGCATCGTCACGCCCGGCAAAGTCGATGGTGCGCTCGTCGAAGTTCTGGGCCTTGTCGAGAAACCTGAACAGGGCACAGCCAAATCAAATTTAATGATTCCGGGGCGCTATATCCTGCAACCCGAAGTGATGCGCGTCTTGGAAACACAGGGACGCGGGGCGGGCAATGAAATCCAGCTGACCGATGCCATGGCGCAAATGATAGGAACCCAGCCCTTCCACGCCTATAAATTCGGCGGGCGGCGCTACGATTGTGGCGATAAGGCAGGGTTCATCATGGCGAATATCGCGCTGGCGCTGGACCGCAAGGAATTGGCGCCGACTGTCAGGGCGTTTTTGGGGACGTGTTAAGTTAAATCACAACTGGTCGGCCTTCGTCCTTTTTCAGCCAACGGTCAGATTGGGTAAGGCACGTTGACGGACCTATGCTAGAAATAAGATATGTGGGCGTTTGCAAAATCCGTTTTTTATGGGGCCTTAATGGGTGCCGCATTTCCGATGATGTTTACTGTGTCGCTGGCGCTCAGCTCCACCGGCGGCAACTGGGGATGGACATTTTGGTTTGCTTTCATGCCGTTAGTCGTGGCAATTATTGTTGTCCTTGTTGCAAGCGTCGTACTCGGGCTGCCCCTCACGTTCTTCCTAAAGCGTCGTCAGCAAGAGCGCGCATCTGTGTATGCAGGGGCGGGCGCGGCAGCGGGCTTTATAATCCCGATCTTACTTTATTACCGGCAGGGTGGCATTGATTTAAGCAGCATATTCCTCGCCATAATGGGGACCTTAAGCGGCGCTGTCACTGGCTTGACGTGGTGGTTGTCAGCGCGAAAGCCGCGCCCCTAAGACTGTGATATAGCGTAAGTTTGCGCTATGATCATTGGCCATCAAGGGATCGCACGTCCTTCGCCACTGCATCCAGCAACCCGTTCACGAACCCCTTCTCGCGCTTGTCATAAAAAGCGTCGGCGACATCGACATATTCGTTGATGATCGACTTGCCGGGGACGTCGGCGCGGGCAAGCAGTTCGTAGGTGCCGGCGCGCAGGATGGCGCGCATCGGCTTGTCGAGACGCTCGAGGCTCCAGCCTGCTGAAAGTTTACCCGCAATGATCACGTCGATCTCGTCAGCACGGGCCAGCGCGCCTTTGACGACATCATCGAAAAAATCGACTTCGGCTTCGGCATATTCATCGTCGCCGATTGTCGCGCCAAGACGATGTTGATGAAACTCGTGGAGCAACCTTGCCTGCGGCGTTGCTTCCATATCGTGCTGATACAGGGCTTGCACCGCAGCAAGCCGCGCCGCCGATCGCGATTTCGAGCGGCCCTTCACAGCCTGATCCGAATTGATCGCGCATGGGCAGGCAAACCTTCAGCGCCAGCCAGCGCCACGGCGGCGGGGCCCAATTTGGCAAGCGAAGCCTGAGAACATCCGATAAAGCTGGTGCGTTTCATGAAATCCGTGACCGAAAGCCCCGAGGCAAAACGCGCGCGCCGGCCCGTTGGCAAGACATGGTTCGGGCCGGCAAGATAGTCACCGATTGCCTCGGGGGTATGGCGGCCGAGGAACACAGAACCCGCATGGCGGATGCGCGTGAACATGGTTTCAGGATCGGCAATCGCAAGTTCGAGATGCTCGGGCGCAAGACGGTCGATAAGAGCGGGGGCCTGTTCGAAACTGCCGACAACAATGATAGCGCCGTGCGTTTCCCAGCTCACACTCGCCACCGCTTCGGTCGCAAGCGTCGGTAACATCGCATCGACTGCAGCCGCCACCGCATCGGCAAATGTAGCGTCATCGGTAATCAAAATCGACTGGCTCGTCGGGTCATGTTCGGCCTGAGATAGCAGGTCGGCGGCAATCCAATCGGGATTATTGGCGGCATCCGCGACAACGAGAATTTCGGACGGTCCCGCAACCATATCGATGCCGACGCGCCCGTAAAGCTGACGCTTGGCTTCGGCGACCCAGGCATTGCCCGGGCCGACAATCACATCGACGGGCGCTATTGTTTGCGTTCCATAGGCAAGCGCGCCGACAGCTTGTGCACCGCCGATCCGCCAGACCTCATCAACACCCGCCAGCGCTGCTGCCGCCAGCACCAGCGGATTTGCTCCGCCGCCGGGCGTCGGCGTTACCATGACGAGGCGTTCGACACCGGCCACCTTGGCGGGAATCGCATTCATCAGGACCGACGATGGATAAGCCGCCCGCCCTCCCGGAACATAAAGCCCTGCCGCATCAACCGCATTCCACCGTGCTCCGAGACGAACGCCTGCTGCATCGGTCATGTCGCGGTCGGCAGGAACCTGCGCTTCATGATAGGCGCGGATGCGTGCGGCTGCGAGTTCGAGGGCCGAGCGCAATTCAGGGTCGAGGTTCGCCAACGCCGCATTGCATTCGGCACGCTCGATCCGCCATGGCAGGCTGTGCCCGTCGAACCGTTGCGTCAGGTCTGCAACTGCTGCGTCGCCTTCGGTTCGCACGCGCGACAGGATGGCCGCGACATCGCGCGACACATCCTCGTCGCTATCCCGGCGCGCATCGACGATTGCAGCAAAGGCCGCTTCGAAACTGGTGTCGGACGTCGCGAGCCTGATCATCGCACTGCCCCGCGAAATGCTTCGACCATCGGCGCAATGTCGTCGCGTGTCTTGAACGCAGCGCGATTGACAATCAGCCGCGCCGAAACTTGCGCGATGACTTCGATTTCAACCAATCCATTATCCTTCAGCGTGCGGCCTGATGACACCAGATCGACGATCCGGCTCGACAGACCCAGCATCGGTGCGAGTTCCATCGCGCCGTTCAGCTTGACGCATTCGGCCTGCACGCCGTGCGCTTCAAAATGTTTGCGCGTCAGATTGGGGTATTTGGTCGCGACGCGAACATGGCTCCCCCAAATCTTTTTTGGGCCACGGGAGTCATCCGATACAGCCATCTGAGCCGGCTCAGCGACCGAAATCCGGCAATGGCCGATGTTCAGGTCAACAGGCGCATAAAGCTCCGAATAGTCGAACTCATCGATCACATCGGACCCGACCACGCCCAATTGCGCTGCACCATGCGCCACGAACGTTGCCACATCGAACGCGCGGACGCGGATCAGGCCGATGTCGGTATGGTTGGTATCGAAGCGCAGCCGTCGGTCGTCCTCATCGCCGAACCCTGCCTCGGGCACGATCCCGGCGCGCGCCATGAGCGGCATGACTTCTGCAAGGATGCGCCCCTTGGGAACGGCAATAATGAGCGGCTGCGACATGACGCCGTGGCCCTTATCGGTCACGTGGACAAATGGCCAGTGCGCGCGATATGGCATTTGCACATGACACCGCTCGAAGCTTTCGCCGGCCAAGTCGCATATTGTCTGAAAAACGACGCGCCGATTACCGCGGCGATCGTCGCGGCGCTTGCCGACGCCGTGGACATTTCGACATCAACCGGCGCGCGCGTGCTTGGCTGGACGGGCAATCCGATGTTCGATGCCCTGCCATTGCGGCTGACGGGGGGCGTGCACCATTTGTGGCGGACGGGTCAGGTGCCCGAATTGGCGCGACTGTTCGAAGGCTTGGGAACCCGGCAAGAAAATGCAGCAGCGATCCGTGACGTGCTCGCCAAACATGATTCCGTGCTGTTGGCTTGGCTCGCTGGCCCGCCGCAGACAAATGAACCGGGTCGCTCGGCGCAACTGATGACGGGGCTGCTCGAGATCGTCGCGCTGCATGGTCCCAAACTCGAGATACTCGAGATCGGATCGTCGGCGGGACTGAATCTTTTGATCGACCACTACCGGATCGAATTACCGGGGATCAGCACCGGGCCTGCCGGTTCGCCTGTCCGCCTGGTGCCCGAATGGCGCGGCCCGCCGCCGCCGACCGAATTGCCCGAAATCATAAGCATTCGCGGCGTGGACATTGCGCCCATCGATGCAACAACGCCAGCGGGGGCAGACCGGTTGCTCGCCTATTGCTGGGTCGACCACACCCAGAGGATCGAGCGACTTGCGCACGCGCTTGCGCTTCTTCGTGCATATCCGCCGCGTCTGGAACAGGGCGATGCCCCCGAGTGGCTTGAAGCCCGCTTGGCGGAACCGCAAGCCGAAGGCGTGACACGCATCCTGATGCATTCAATTGTCTGGCAGTATGTCGACGCTGTCGGGCAAGCACGGATCACGGCTGCGATGGAAGCCGCTGGCGCACGTGCCACGCATGACCGACCGCTCGGCTGGGTCTGCGTCGAGGCCGACCGAACGGTGCACCGGCACGATATTAGTGTGCAGTCATGGCCAGGCCACGGCACATCTGCTCGCATCGGCCATGCCCACGCCCACGGCTTCTGGGTCGAGCGAGTTGACTGATAACGAGGGAACAATCGTCAAAAATAGCTGTTTCGCGACGATGGCATTCACGCAACTTGATCCACCGATTCCGCTGACCGTTATTGACAAGGGCGATGGTTATGCGGTTGCTGTGATCGATTACGGCCAGGAATTCGATTTGCTCTGGGTAGTGGCGCTCAGCGATAGCGGCGAAATCTGGTCGGCGCCCAATCCGCAGGTAAGGATGCAGAGCAATTGGTCGATGGGGCGTGCAAAATCCACCAACCGTAAAGAGCCAACACTTTCGGCTGTCGGTTAGCGCGCCAAAAATTGGCGCATTGCCGCATTCACGGCGTCGGGTGCTTCCCACGTAACGAAATGGCCGCAGCCATGCACCGGCACAAACGTATAATCGTCGACATAATTGCCCAATCCGTCGATCAGGCTTGGCCTCAGCGCCAAGTCGTCCATAGCCCAGATCACCAGCGTCGGCATTTTCACGCTCGGGAACGGTGCGTCGAGAAACGCGGGACGGTCGGGGGTTTCGTCCACCGCAGGCACCTGAATGCCAGCTGCGCGATACCAGTCGATCATTCTGGCGGCCGCACCCGGGATTTTCCAGTCGGCCATCATGGCATCTCGGTAGGCGTCGTCCATCGCCGGGCTGCGGCCCCAATTCACGGTCTGCATGATGAGAGCCGCCAGCCCCTTGTCGCGGATCAGCGCATCATTCGCCGGGTCGCGGAAAGCACGGATATATTGCGATGCCGCGCGCTGATCGGGATCGTCGAAAACAGCTCGTTGAAACAGGAACGGGTGCGGTGCATTCAGAATGATGCAGCGATCGACGCGGCTGGCACCCTGCAGCGCGACGCCCCATGCAACCGCGCCGCCCCAGTCATGCCCGGCCACCGAAAAATTGCCGACGCCCAGTGCATCAGCCAGCGCGAAGACATCGGCGGCGATCTTGTCGAAGCTGTAATTTTCCACGCCGTCGGGCTTCGACGAATGGCGGTATCCGCGCTGGTCGGGTGCGATGCAGCGGAAGTCATTCGAGAATTCGGCGAGCTGATATCGCCATGTCCGGTGTGATTCGGGAAAACCGTGGAGAAAGATCAGCACCGGCGCATCGCGCGGACCGATGTCAACGGTGTCCAACTCGACGCCGGTGGAAAGGGCAACGCGGGTCATCGCAAAATCGATCATAGATAGCTCACGGTCAAAGGAACCTCGGGGATCGGAATGAATTCGCTGTCATCGCCGGGGATTTTCGGGAAACCGCCTTCTCTCCAGTTGGCCTTTGCTTCGTTGATCCGCTCACGCGACGACGACACGAAATTCCACCAAGCGTGACGCGGCGTCGAAAAAGCACCCCCGCCGAGCAGCATTGCGCGCGTCGCCGTTTCGGCGTGCAGCGGCATCGCCTGACCCGGCGCGAGCACATAGAGCATAAATGGCTCGAGCGTTTGGCCATCGAGCGTCGCGCGGCCTTCGGTTACCAGTATCGCGCGTTCGTCGGCTTCGGCATCGATCGGCACCGACCCGCCCGCTGCGATCATCATATCGGCGTAGATCGTCGGCGCGTGGCACGTCGTTGCCGCGGTCTTGCCCCACAGCGTCCCCATCAGCACGCGGATCCACGTGTCGCCATCCTCGATCAGCGGCAGGGCGTCGGGGCCCACATGCTCAAACGCCGGGTCGATTTCTTCCATGCCGTCGGGCAACGCAAGCCAGGTCTGCATCCCGTAAAACGACGGTCCCGCCGCGCGCGTTGTCACGGGTGAGCGCTCCGAATGCACGATGCCCTTGCCCGCCGTCATCAAGTTGATCGCGCCCGGCTCGATCACCTTGTGGCTGCCGATCGAATCACGATGTTCGATCGCGCCGTCGAACAGATAAGTGACCGTGGACAAGTTGATATGCGGATGCGGGCGCACATCCATGCCGGAACCTGCGGGCATCCGCGACGGGCCGAACTGATCGACGAAGATAAACGGCCCGACCATCGTCCGCGTCTTTGCCGGGAGCGTCCGCCGCACCTTGAAATCACCGAGGTCATGCGTCACCGGAATGATCGTTTCCATCATCATTCGCCCGGTGCCCGCGCCTTGATCGCCAGCGCATGGACCTTCTGGCCCGGCAAATCGCCGAGCGCGCGGTTGACCATCCGTTGCCGTTCAAGCCGCGCGATCCCTGCGAACGCCGCGCTTTCGATTTCGACCGTGAAGTGCGATTCGCCCGAGCCGTCGTCGCCCATGTGCCCTGCATGATTTGCACTGTCGTTGATCACGGAAAGGCGGGTCGGGGAGAGCGCCGCCGTCAGCCGTGTTTCGATTTCGACTTGTATAAGTCCCGACACAAAAACTCCGTTCACCCCGAGCTTGTCGAAGGGCTGTCCTTGTTCTTATCTAGGGGCGAGCAGAAAGGACAGGGCTTCGAAAGGCTCAGCCTTAACGGTTTTTGGGAATACCAATGAGCAGCGAACAGTTCCGCCGTCACACCCGCTTTCACGGCCGCGTCGACCGCGAAGCGCCTTGTGCCGAGCCGGGCTGCCGCGAACACGGCCAGTTCCGTGCGCCGCTCGAGCCAGGTGGATTTGACGGACCGGGATCATGGCGCTGGCTGTGCCTCGACCATGTCCGCGAATTCAACACACGCTATAATTTCTTCAACGGCATGAGCACGGACGAGATCCTCGCGCAGCAACGCCCCTTTGCCGGATGGGAACGGGAAACCCGCGCCTTCAACACCGTCGGCGCGGATCGCCCGCCGCACTGGGCGAATTTCACTGATCCCCTAGATGCGATCTCGGCGCGCTTCCGCGATACGATGCCCAAGCAGCGTGCCGACGGGCGCGAACTATCGGGCGTAGACCGCCGCGCGCTGAAGGAACTCGGTCTCGAAATCGATGCCGACCGCAAGGCGCTACGCACCCGCTACGCCGAACGGCTGCGGCAGTTCCACCCCGACCGCAACGGCGGGGACCGCATGCACGAGGCAGCACTCGGGCGAACGATAAAGGCATATAATCAGCTGAAAGGGTCGGGGGTGTTTGGGTGAGTATTTTGACTAAACAGACAACGGCACTTTAGAGCTGTCGGATGATCAAGCTGACCGACTTTTGGAACTTTGAGCGGCCCACCGATTACAAAGTTCATTTCGCAAGGAAGAACGATACTGATCAGCCGCTTGAAGTTTTCGTCAGGGATCGGGGCGAGTGGCAGGGCTGGCAGGAATATCGTCCGGGTCGAAACGACTTCAACCGCCAGTATGTGTTTTCGCTAATCAAATTTTACCACGAGCCTGACATTTGGATGTTCAGCGGTGTCTACGAGATTATGGCCAGAGCTTTGGAGCATTATTCCGTTCGCCTTAGCGATGATGGTGCGCCGTTCATTGGGCGATTGAAGTTGCGTTACATATATCGCGAGCGAACAACACGGGCCAATTTCGAAAATCACTACTCCGCTTTTGAAGTGCAGGAAATTTTGCGTGAAACTTATACTGGTCGACGCTTTCCCGGCTACGAGGACATCGACTTGTCATTTGACGAACTTGAAGCGCTCGTAATAAATGCGCGTCCTGACTGGGTTGCGGCTCTTGCCAGCGTAAAAGGCATTTACCTCATCAGCGATACCAAAACCGGAAAACGTTACGTGGGATCGGCTTGCGGTGATCAAGGTATCTGGTCGCGTTGGTGCAGTTATGTAAGCAGCGGGCACGGCGGGAATGTTGAATTACGATCGCTCGTGACAGAACCAACTTTGGCTTATTGTCGCGCAAACTTCAGATTCGCGCCATTAGAACATCGACCGATCCGAACGGATGATGAATTTATTCTCGCACGTGAGTCATTCTGGAAGCGCATTTTGCTAACACGGGGCAAGACGGGCCTTAATCGTAATTGATTTAGCCCTCACACAACCCCACCAATTGATCCGCGCAAGCGCCCCAGCCTTGCTCAAACCCCATTTCATTGTGCCGTGCACAATCTTCCGCCGTCCAGTGCCGCGCCTTTGCTGTGTAACGCGCTCCGTAGCCTTCCGCCTCGATCGACCATATCCCGATCATGAACGGCCCGGCAGGCTCCAGATCGCCGACGACCGCGTCGGTAAAGGAAAAGCGCTGCCCCTCGTCCCACGCCAGAACCGTGCCCGGATGCGGATGCATTTCGCCGTCAGGGCCATACATGGTGCAGATCGACGCGCCGCCCGCCCGCCTTTCAAGCAGCCTAAATTCCACGCGCCACAGCTTGGGGCACAACCAGTCTTCGATGCGGTCTGTCATCACGCGCCAGACCACGGGGGGGGGTGGCGCAGCGATGAAACGCGTGACCGAGAGCTCGAATGATTTGGTCATCCGCGCACTGCCGCTTCGATGGCGGCCACATCAATTTTGTTCATCGGCATCATCGCTTCGAACGCGCGCTTGGCCACATCGCCACCCTCCGCCATTGCATCGGTCAACACTCGGGGGGTGATTTGCCACGACAGGCCCCATTTGTCCTTGCACCAGCCGCACTGGCTTTCCGCGCCGCCGTTTCCGACGATCGCGTCCCAATATCGATCGGTCTCCGCCTGATCGTCTGTTGCGATCTGGAAGCTAAACGCTTCGCTGTGTTTGTACATCGGCCCGCCGTTAAGCCCGATGCACGGCACCCCGCAAACAGTGAATGCAACCGTCAGCGCGTCGCCTGCCTTGCCCATCGGATAGTCCGACGGTGCGCGGTAAACGGCGGTTACCGCACTGTCGGGGAAAGTAGCTGCATAAAAGGTTGCCGCTTCTTCGGCGGTTCCGTCAAACCACAGGCACGGGGTATTCTTGGCGGACATATCATTTACCCCCCAATTCGAGGACCGGCACAAACCCGCCATAGATCATCCGCGCGCCGTCGAACGGCATCGGATTGGTATCCTTGTTCATGCGCGGATCGTTGAAATCCTCGGCCATCATCTTTGCAAATCCGGCATCGCGCGTCGCTTTGTCGGGCCAGGTGATCCAGGAAAACACGATGCTCTCGTCCCCGGTCGCCTGAACGGCGCGGCGGAAGTCAGTAACTTTGCCGTCTTTCACATCGTCCTGCCACGCCTCGATGATGTGTGTCGCGCCCATTTCCATGAAAACCGGGTCGGCCATCGTTGCATGATCGATGAACTTCTGCTTTTCCGCCGTGGGCACAGCAATCACGAAACCGTCGATATAGGACAATCGTTTTCTCCCGTTGTGAGCCGCTTTGTCGTCCTGCCAGATACGAAAGGGCAATCCTGCACCTTGACCTTTGTTCCCTATAAACGCACGGGTTTGCGCCGAAGGATTATGCGATGACGACCCTGCCCAACACTCAGCCCGACAGCCGCGAAGCGACCGTGATGGACGCGCCCGACAAAAAAGTCAGCGCGCGTGACCTGTTTGGCGTCGACACCGATATGATGGTCCCGGCATTCAGCGAAGCCGACGAGCGCGTGCCCGATCTCGACCCGAGCTATGTGTTCGACGGCGACACCACCCTCGCAATCTGTGCAGGCTTTGCGCACAACCGCCGTGTGATGGTTCAGGGCTATCACGGCACCGGCAAATCGACGCATATCGAGCAGGTTGCGGCGCGGCTCAACTGGCCGTGCATCCGCATAAACCTCGATGCGCATATCAGCCGCATCGACTTGGTCGGGCGCGATGCCATCGTTCTGAAGGACGGGCAGCAAGTCACCGAATTCCGCGAGGGGCTGTTGCCGTGGGCGTTGCAGACGCCGACTGCGCTGGTATTCGATGAATATGATGCGGGCCGCCCCGATGTCATGTTCGTGATCCAGCGCGTGCTCGAAACCGAAGGGAAACTAACGCTGCTCGACCAGAACCGTGTCATACGCCCGAACCCGTGGTTCCGGCTGTTTGCGACGGCCAACACCGTCGGTCTGGGCGACACCAGTGGCCTTTATCACGGGACGCAGCAGATCAATCAGGGCCAGATGGACCGCTGGAACATCGTTGTGACGCTGAACTATCTGCCTGCCGCTGTCGAAGCGCAGATCGTGCTCGCCAAGTCGGGCGAGTACGATCACGCGGGCGGCAAGAAAGAAGTCGACAACATGGTCCGCGTTGCCGATCTCACGCGGCAGGGGTTCATCAACGGTGACATTTCGACGGTCATGAGCCCGCGCACTGTCATCACGTGGGCGCAGAATGCGCTGATCTTCAAAGATGTCGGCTTTGCGTTCCGGTTGAGCTTCCTCAACAAATGCGATGAGGCCGAGCGCAGCCTGGTGGCGGAATATTACCAGCGCGTGTTCGGCAAGGATTTGCCCGAGAGTGTCGTCGGTAAGGGGTAAGCTGCATTCCCCTTCGCGTCGAACCGGTTTAAGGGCCCGGGCATGACACTTTACGCTACTTATACGGCGCATCTCGATGCTGCGCTGGACCAGCTTTCGACCGTGGCTGGCCTTGACCGGTCAAACGTTGCCGTCGAGCCGCCGCGTGATCCATCGCATGGCGATCTGGCGACTAACGCCGCGATGGTTCTGGCAAAGGGCGCAGGAACCAATCCGCGCGCGCTGGCTGACGCGCTGAAACCGTTGCTCGAAGCGGTGCCGGGGGTACACGCGGTTGAGATTGCGGGGCCGGGGTTCATCAATTTGCGACTTGATGACAATGTCTGGCGCGACGAGCTGGCGGCAGTCCATGCGGCGGGCGATGAGTATGGGCGTTCGACGGTCGGTGCAGGCACGACGGTCAACATCGAATATGTCTCGGCCAATCCGACCGGACCGATGCACATGGGGCACTGCCGCGGGGCAGTCGTCGGTGATGCGCTGGCGAGCTTGCTCGAATATGCCGGGCACAAAGTCATCCGCGAATATTATGTGAATGATGCCGGCGGGCAGGTCGATGTCCTCGCGCGGTCGGTCCATCTGCGGTATCGCGAGGCGCTTGGCGAGACTGTCGAAATTCCCGAAGGGTTGTATCCCGGTGACTATCTTGTTCCGATCGCCACGCTGCTTGCCAAAGATTACGAACGCCAGTTCGTAGGAAAGCCCGAGGCTGACTGGTTACCTTTTTTCCGTCGGCAGGCCGTCTGGGCGATGATGAGCCTTATTCAAGAAGACCTCGGCCTTCTTGGAATTCATCACGACGTTATTGCTCATGAATCCGAAGTTCAGGCCGCAAAGAAGCCCGAAGCAGCCGAAGCCAAGCTCCGCGAAATGGGCCTTGTATACGACGGCCAACTCGAAGCACCCAAGGGCGAAGTCGACCCCGACTGGGAGCCGGTCACACTCCCGCTGTTCCGCTCGACGCAGTTCGGCGACGATCAGGACCGCCCGATTCGCAAATCTGACGGCAGCTGGACTTATTTCGGTGCCGACATGGCCTATCATTTCCAGAAGGCCGAAAGCGCCGATGCGCTGATCGACATCTGGGGCGCGGATCATGCGGGTACGGTCAAGCGTATCCGCGCGGCGGTCTCCGCGCTCACCGGCGGCAAGCCGTTCGATGTGAAGCTGATCCAGATGGTCCGCCTATTGCGCAACGGCGAACCGGTAAAGATGTCGAAACGCAGCGGCAATTTCGTGACGCTGGCCGAGGTGGTCGAAGAAGTCGGCAAGGACGTCGTCCGCTTCACGATGCTGACCCGCAAGGCCGATGCGCAGATGGATTTCGATTTCGCCAAGGTCGTCGAGGCGTCGAAGGACAATCCGGTTTTTTATGTGCAATATGCGCACGCCCGGATTTGTTCGCTCGGGCGGAAGATTGCCGAGGCGGGCATCGAATGCGGCATACCGAATGTGAAGCTGCTCGATGCCGAAGACCTCGAAATGGTGAAATTCGCGGCGCAGTTCCCGCGCATCGTCGAAGCTGCCGCCGCCAGTCGCGAGCCGCACCGCATTGCCTTTTATCTTTTCGATCTTGCTGCGGCTTTCCACAGCTATTTCAATATGGGCAATGATCGGCCCGAACGGCGGGTCCTGATGGTTAACGATCCCGAATTGACACAGGCGCGGCTGTATTTAGCGAATGGCATCGCGCAAATTATCCGTAATGGTCTGCAAATCATGGGCGTCAGCGCTGCCGAGGAGATGTAATTGTGACCGATAATGACCGCGACACATTGTCTTTGCAGGATGAAGATCGGCTCCCGTGGCTCGAAGCTGTCGACGATGACGTCGACGGGGAAACGATCTCGACCGGCAAGCTGATCGGCTATGCAGTTGCCGCTCTCATCGCGCTAGTTGTCGTCGTCGCAGGCATTACGTTTCTGCGCAGCCAACCCGCACCGACCGGCGACGGCAAGCTGATCGCGGCTGCGCCCGGGGACTACAAAGTCCGTCCCGACACCCCTGGAGGCATGAAAGTCGAAGGCCAGGGCGATAGTAGCTTTGCAGCATCCGAAGGTGCCGAAGCCAATGGCAAGATCGACACCAACGCCGCGGCTGAAGCACCCGTCACCGGGAAGAAGGCTATCCCGGCGAAAGCCAGCGTCAAAAGCGCACCCGCAAAGCCGGTTGCGACGGCCGCAGTTCCCGCATCGGGCGGCAAACTGGCAGCACCGCCACCGGCAAAGCCGCTACCCAATGTGGCGATGGCAGGGGCAAGCGGATCACTCGTCCAGCTTGGCTCTTTCGGTTCGGAAGCGAAAGCGAATGAAGCCTGGACGACGCTGGCAAAGCGCTTCGCCTATCTTTCGACATTGCCGAAATCGGTGGTGACGGCTGAAGTGAACGGCAAACAGGTTTATCGCCTGCGCGCCAATGCGGGTGGCGAGGCATCGACCATCTGCGGCAAGCTCAAAGTCGCAGGCGAAAACTGCCTGATTGTGAACTGACGCTGGCGCAGGCAATGGTGTCGGCATGAAGCCCGTCGTCTTTGGTCTGTCCGGTCCGGTGTTAAGCGCTGAAGAGCGCGACTTTTTCGCGGACGTCGATCCGGCAGGCTATGTTCTTTTCAAACGCAACATCGTGGACCGATTGCAACTTCGGACACTGACTGACCATTTGCGCGCTCTGCATGGTCGCGACGCGCTGCCCATCATGATCGATCAGGAAGGCGGACCGGTCATGCGGATGGCACCGCCGATCTGGCCCGATTTTCCCGCCGCGGCCGCATTCGATGCCCTGTATGAGCGTGCGCCGATTTCTGCGCTCGAAGCGGTGCGGGTCAATGCGCGCGCGATCGGCCTTATGCTTTCCGAAGTCGGCATCAACATCAACATCGCGCCAGTCCTCGACGTGCGCCGCCCGGAAACGCATGCAGCCATAGGCGCGCGATCATTCGGCATCGATCCGATGCGCGTCGCGTCAATGGGGGCCGCCGTGCTCGACGGACTACGACAGGCTGGCGTCGTGGGCGTCATCAAGCACTTGCCCGGTCAGGGGCGAGCGGCGCTTGATACCCACCACCATCTGCCCGTGGTCGAGGCAAGCGATGCCGAACTGGCCGACGACCTGTTCCCGTTCGAGCGCTTGAAGGCGGCGCCGATAGCAATGACCGGTCATGTCATGTTTACCGCATGGGACGCCCAGCACCCCGCCACGATGTCGGCAACGATCATTCATGACATCATTCGCGGGCGCATCGGCTTCGACGGTTTGCTGATCAGCGATGACCTCGACATGGCAGCACTGTCGGGCGATGTTGCAACGCGTGCGGTCGCTTGCCTCGCCGCGGGATGCGATGTTGCGCTGCATTGCTCGGGAACGATGGACAATATGGTCACAATTTCCGAGCACGTGCCCGACATGACCGACGCGGCAACGGGGCGCCTAGCCAGCGCAATGGCGACCATCAGACCGGTCGAAGCCTCTGGCAGCATCGCGGCGCTGATTGCCAAGCGCGACGAATTGCTCGCACTTGTCTGACGCCGACGCTCTCACGCTTGATTTGGGCAGCTGGGAAGGGCCGCTCGACTTGCTTCTGGCGCTCGCCCGATCCCAGAAAGTCGATCTCCGCGAGATTTCGATCCTTTCGCTCGTCGATCAGTATCTGGACTATCTGAACCGCGCCGACGCGGTCGCGCTCGAGCAAGCCGCTGATTATCTCGTGATGGCGGCGTGGCTCGCCTATCTCAAATCCTGTTTGCTTTTGCCCAAGGCGGAGCAGGATACCCCGAGTCCCGACGACATGGCGTTTCGTTTGCAGCAGCGCCTGCGCCGTCTGGACGCCATGCGCGAAGCGGGCGCACGATTGATGGCGCGCGACCGGATCGACCGCGATGTATTCGCGCGCGGAAATCCCGAAGGACTGGCGACGACAAGAATCACGTTATGGCAAGCCAGCCTGTTTGACCTGCTTGGCGCTTATGGACGCGTAAACGGGCGGACTGTGCCAGTGCTGCACCAAGTCGTGCGCCGCCCGGTTATGACGCTCGACGCGGCGATACAGCGTATCGAAGCAATGTTGGGCCGGATCAGCGACTGGACCGCGATTGCGGTATTTCTACCGCGCCACAGCGATCCCGCTTTTCAGCGCTCGGCGCTGGCGTCGACTGTTGTCGCCACACTCGAAATGGCGCGTCGTGGCTTTGTCGATATTCGCCAGGATGATGCCTTCGGGCCGATACTGGTAAAAGCGGCATGACGGTTTCCGAACAGGCGCGCGCTGTCGAAGCACTGCTTTTTGCAAGCGAAACGCCGCTATCTAACGAGGATATCACGCGGCGGCTGGGCAGCAGCAGTGTCGCGCGCGCCCTTACCGAACTGACTGCCGCTTATGCCGGGCGCGGCATCAACCTTGTCGAACGGGGCGGGCGCTGGCATTTCCAGACAGCACCCGACATGGCGCATCTGCTGCGCGAAACCCGCGAAGCGTCGCGCAAATTGTCGCGCGCCGCGATCGAGACGCTTGCCATCGTCGCGTATCAGGAGCCCGTCAGCCGCGCCGAGATCGAAGCGATCCGCGGGGTGCAAATCTCGAAAGGGACGCTCGACGTCTTGATGGAAGCCGGGTGGATTGCCCCGGCCGGACGACGGCAAGTGCCCGGTCGCCCGCTGACCTACGCAACGACACCCGACTTTTTAACGCATTTCGGTTTAACGGATCGACAAGACCTGCCGGGCATCGATGATCTGCACGCGGCGGGACTGCTGGACCAGGCCTCCGATGACGATTTCACCGGTGATCTGGAAACGGCAGACGAAGACGACTAGATAGGGTTGACACGCAAGGAGATTCGTAATGGGTGGCCTGAGCATTTGGCACTGGCTAATTGTTGGTATTCTTGTCCTTTTGCTGTTTGGCAAAGGGCGATTTTCCGACATGATGGGCGACGTGGCCAAGGGGCTGAAAAGCTTCAAGAAAGGCATTGCCGAGGACGAGGCGGCCGAGCCTGCCAAGCCTGCGCCGCTGATCGAAGGCAAATCGGCAGCGGACATCATTGCCGAGCACGAAGCGAAAAAAGCGGCATCGGCCAAGGATTCCGCGGCCTGAATTCCCTTGCGATAAGCTAGGATAAAAATGCTCGACGTTGCCCCCACAGAACTTTTGCTCGTGGCGGTTGTCGCGCTCGTCGTGATCGGCCCAAAGGATTTGCCCAAAGCGATGCGTATCGTCGGCCAGTGGGTCGGCAAGGCACGCGGGATGGCACGCCATTTTCGAAGCGGCTTCGACAATATGATTCGCGAATCCGAACTCGCCGAAATGGAAAAAAAGTGGAAAGAGGAAAACGAGCGGATCATGGCCGCCAACCCGCCGCCCGCTTTGGAAGCACCTGCTGAGCCGACGCCTGTGGTCGAAGAAAAGCCGGCATGAGCGAAGAACTTCAGGACAGCAAGGCACCATTGCTTGACCATCTGATCGAGCTCCGTCGGCGACTGCTGTGGTCGGTTGCTGCGCTGGTTACCGCATTTGCGGGATGCGTTTATTTTGCGCGTCAGATCCTCGAATTTCTCGTCGCTCCGATGAAAGCTGCCGGGCAGACCAAAGTCATCAACACCGAAGTGTTCGGCGGCTTTGTCGTCGAACTAAAAGTCGCATTCTTTGCCGCGATGATGATCGCCTCGCCGGTGATTGCCAATCAGATCTGGCTATTCGTTGCGCCCGGGCTTTACAAGAAAGAACGCCGCGCAATGCGGCCGTTCATGATGGCGACACCGATTTTGTTTACAGCGGGCGCCAGTCTGGCATATTTCATCGCAATCCCGATCGCGCTTAAATTTCTATTGGGCTTTCAGGGCGATCTTGGCGGCGTTACTCAGGAAGCGCTGCCCGACATTGGCAATTATCTGAAGTTTACGATGCAATTCATGTTCGGCTTCGGGTTTTCATTCCTGATGCCCGTCCTGCTCATGCTGCTCGAAGCAGCAGGCATCGTTACACGTGTTCAACTGATTGCTGCGCGACGTTATGCGATTGTCGGTGCATTTGCGATCGCCGCCGTATTGACGCCGCCCGATATCGGGTCGCAACTGCTGCTCGCGATCCCCCTTTGCATACTTTACGAATTAACGCTGGTTGCCACGTGGTTCACCCAACGACGTCGCAATCGCGAAGCCGCTGCGGAAACAAGTTAGTCCGCCGTTTTTTCGACCGACTTTCCAACCGACTCAACATCCCGACCGACGCCGCGCACTGTGTTGCAAGCCGTCAGGACGACGAGGCATAATACGCTGATGGTGACAATCGATTTCCGCATAATATCGCCCTTTATTAGAGGTAAAAGGATTTGAGCCCGGCAATGTGCCATGGGGGATGACGACATTACCGGGCTCATGTCTCAGACAGCGAAAGCGGGGGGGCAAATGCTCGCTGTCCGACAGAAAAACGGACAAGTGCAAAAAGAGTTCCGCGCCAGCGCTTTTTTAACCTTGTCGTCTACGTCACGCCGGCCGACGCAAAATCGAAAAATCAATTTCGAAGCGGCCCGCCATTTCGCAATGCGTCAGTGGCGCGCGTAACTGGCGGGAAATACCTTCGAGCACGCGTGCGTAGCGGCCTGAAAGGCGTGCCGTCATTGCCGGTGTTGCTGTCAGAGCGCTCGACGCCACGGTGAGATGGGCCTTCATGTCGATCTCGCTATCGGAAACGCTGATCGCAATCGCAGACGTCGGATCGACAGCCATCGACAGCTCGACGAGTTCTGTGATCAAAAATGCAATCGCCACGGCATTGTCCTGGCTGATGCCGAAGCGCGCCGCATCGATTGAGATCGCGGGTGCCAGTGTCGCTACCGCATTCGCGCGCAGATTCGCCCCGAGTTCTGCAAGCAGCCCTTTGATGTCGATCCCGCCAGCCGAATCAAGTTCGGCATAATGGTTGCGATGAACGATCGACAGCGCATCGACGCGACGCTGGATCGCTGCATAGGCGGCGATCGCATCGGGGGCTTGCGCGCCGCGCGCGTGCAGCGAAATCAGACTGGCAATTACCTGAAGATTATTTTTGACGCGGTGGTGGACTTCGCGCGTCGCTCTGGTCTGGTCGGCGAGCGCCAGCGCCATCTGCTGTTCATGGCGGCTGATTTCTTCGCCGAACTTTGCAAAGGCGTCGCCCAGTTCGCGTATCTCGCGGGCCGGCGTGCGCATTGCCGGCACCTGGAACTTCGTGCCCGGCGCATGGCTGGCAACGGCGAGTCGCAGACTGTGCAGCGGGCGGATTAAAAGCCGATCAACGACGACGAACCCGATCAGCGCGGCCGATGCCCACATCAGGAGCGGTAAAAATGTCAGCAGCGCCCCCGTGGTTCCAAATGGCACAGCAGCAGCAGAAATCGACAACGCCAAGCCGAGCAGGCCAACAGGCGAACTCACCGTTTCGGAACCTACAAGCGAACCACCCGCCATCTTGTGCAGTGGTAAACTCGCACGTTCTGTGGCCAGCGTCGTGGCGTAGGGACCAGTGATTATCGACGGTTGTGAAAAACGTGCAAGCGTCGCTGCAGGATAACGGACAACGACGAAGGCTCCGCCGCGCGATGCTGGCACCACCACATCGAGGACATCCCCGCTGACAACGGCTACTGGGCGGCTGTCCGGATCGAGCGGCGAGGGACGCGGCGGCGCAAAGCCCGGTGTCGCGCAAACCGGGACGTTGGTGATGCCGAACACCGCATATTGCGAGATGCGCTGTGCATGCGCGGCAAAAATTCCCGAAAACCGCGCGCAAACCTCTGCAGTGGGGGTTTCGACTGCGATTGCATCTGCTGCGTTGCGCATCGCCGTGACGTCGGCGGCCAGTTCGGCGCTTAATTTCCGGGTGCTTTCGGTCAACGCCACACGAAGATTGGCGCTGCGCTGTAAATCAGCCGTGCGGGTGGCAGCGACCGATGCGAACAGCGCAATCAAGCCGAGCGGCAACAAAGCCAGCGAAATGACCGAAAAAATTTTGACACCCGTGGGAAGGCGCCCGAATTGATCAGCCCAGTGCCACATCAACGCCTCCGCCAAAAAACCAGTCAGCGAAGCTTGTTCAGCAAATCGAGCATCGCGGGCGGGATTTCTTCCTGAACGGCGCTGTCATAGGCGGCACGCAACGCACTACCGATATCGCGTTCGGAATCGGCGTTGCGCAATTCACCTGAGAGTTGACCACGGGGGGGCGGCGATCTTAACTTTTTTCCTTCCGCCACTCGAACGATCCCCGTGCTACCCACTCCCACACGACTTCTATGCAACTGCATAATGCCGCATTCTTTTGGATCACATGCGAGCCACAAAGCCGTCGGCACGTGTAAGCAAAAGAAACATTTCAGCCGCTTAATGGTTCCGATCTTACGATCAAGTTCATCAAACGCAATGATCTGTTTGATCGGTAACTTGCATAAGACGCGATGCTGGTCGAACATCGCGAAACTTCGGGAGAGTCGCTCATCATGTCGCTTGGCCAGCAAATCGCTCCGCATCTTGCTTTTCTCCGGCGTTATGCGCGCGCGCTGACGGGAAGCCAGAGCCATGGCGATGCCTATGTCCGTGCTACGTTGGAAGCGATCGTCGCTTCGCCTGAGGAATTTCCGGCCCACGTGGACGTCCGGCTCGGGCTTTACAGGACATTTCATGCAATATGGAATTCAGGCAATTCTGGCGACGACATGGGCAACAATAGCAGCGACCTGGAGCGGCTGGCACAGGCAAGGCTGGCACGGATAACGCCGCTGTCGCGCCAGACATTGTTACTGACGGCCATGGAGGGCTTCACGCATGAGGACGCTGCTTATCTGCTCGGCTTACCGCTCGATGAAATCAGCGCACTGGTCAATGAGGCGCTTTCCGAGATCGAGGATCAAACGCGGTCCGCCGTCTTGATCATCGAAGACGAACCGATAATCGCGATGGATCTGGAAACAATCGTCCGTGATCTCGGTCACGACGTTACGGGCGTTGCGGTGACTCGCGATGAAGCCGTTGCCGCGGTCCTTGAACGTCGCCCGGGTCTTGTGCTGGCTGACATTCAATTGGCTGACGATAGTTCCGGGATCGATGCCGTCAAAGACATTCTTGCGGCACACCCCGTGCCCGTCATTTTCATCACGGCATTCCCCGAACGCCTGCTGACGGGGGAGCGCCCCGAGCCCACTTTCCTCATCACAAAACCGTTTCAACGCGCAACAGTGAAGGCCGCAATTGCCCAAGCGTTGTTTTTCGACGCCGAAACCGTTCCGGCGGCGTGACGCATCCCGCGTTGCGGGCTAGGTAGTGCGGCGAAGCGAAGCGGGTAACATGATTGAGGACTCGGCCGGAACCGGCACCCCTACCGAGCGGACGGCATTGTCCGACGATGATTTCAGGACACAGCTCGCTGCCGTCATTCCACAGTTGCGTGCGTTCGGGCGCTCGTTATCGGGCAACCGCGACGCGGGCGATGATCTCGTCCAGGAAACGTTGCTGAAGGCTTGGGCGGCGCGCGACCGGTATGAAGCAGGCACCAACCTACGCGCGTGGACTTTCATCATCCTGCGCAATCTGTTCCTGTCACAAATGCGCCGAAACCGGTTTCGGGGTGAATGGGATGATCTGATCGCGGATAAAGTGCTTTCTGCGCCCGCCAGTCAGGACAAGCATGTCGAACTGGGAGATGTCCAGCGCGCCCTGCAGTATCTGCCGGAGACACAGCGTGAAGCGCTCATTCTCGTCGGTGCAGGCGGCTTTTCCTACGAAGATGCTGCCGAAATCTGCGGCGTTGCCGTGGGCACGATCAAAAGCCGCGTGGCGCGCGGTCGCGTTGCACTGGAGGCTGCCATGATGGGCAACGACTTGCCGTCACGGCGGACGGACCCCGATACCCACGGTGTTTCAGCACTCGACACGATCATGGATCAGGTCAAAGACCTTAGCGGTGGACTCTAGCAGCGAGCACCCTGTCGATAGCGGTGACCAACCTGAGCATGTCGGGTGGGATGTCGTTGTCAAGCGCCGGGTAGGTTTCGCACAATGCTCGCGCAACTCCGTCTGCCCGATATGGCAATGCGACATAGTGTGGACGGGCCGTCAAACCTTCATAGGCTATGGTATTTTGCGATGTCATGAATCGGTAACGACGAAATTGCGAGTTGGTTGCGTCATATGACAGAAGCGCGCTTTGAAAATGCGATGGACCGAGCAGCATTATACGCGCCGTTTCTAAAAGGTGCGATGGAGCGAAATCCGGCATTGGTCGAAATGCTTGGTCGCGGTGCCTATGATCAGGCACTGGCATCGGCGCGGGCGCTCACGGGTAAAGATGTCCGCCAGACGTTGCGGCGGCAACGCGACGCGCTTGCGCTGGTCATTGCGGTCGGCGATCTGGCGGGGCATTTATCACTGGAATCGGTTGTAACCGAGCTGTCCGACTTTGCCGATCATGCGCTCGACAGTGCCGTTACCGACGCGGTCCGCCAGCGTGTTCCAGAAGCTGACGCGCAAGGCTTTTTTGCCATTGCACTGGGTAAGCATGGCAGTCGCGAGCTAAATTACAGCTCCGATATTGACCCGATCCTGCTGTTCGACCCGGAAACGATGCCGCGACGTGCGCGGGACGACGCTGGCGAAGCTGCGGTGCGGATCGCGCGTGCTGTCGTCGATCTGCTTCAGACGCGCGATGCCGACGGCTATGTCCTTCGCGTTGACCTGCGCCTTCGCCCCGCGTCGGAAGCGACGCCGCTGGCGATCCCGATGAACGCCGCGATCTCGCATTATGAATCGAGTGCCTTAGCATGGGAGCGCGCCGCGTTCATTCGCGGTCGGGCGGCGGCAGGTGACGTTGCACAAGGACAGCAGTTCCTCAACACGATCCAGCCCTTCATCTGGCGGCGCAGTCTCGATTTTGGTGCCGTGGAGGAATTGCGCGCCATGTCGCGTCGCATCCGGGCGCATCATGCCGGTGGGCAGGCTTTCGGACCGGGCTATGACTTGAAGCGCGGTCGCGGCGGCATCCGCGAAATCGAATTCTTCGTGCAGATCCATCAGCTGATCCACGGCGGGCGCGATCCGGCTTTGCGCGTTTCAGATACCTTGGGCGGAATCGGCGCGTTGGCAAAGGCGGGTTGGATCGATGCGGAAACTGCAACGACGCTCTCGGATGCCTATCGGCTTTGTCGCACCATCGAGCACAGGTTACAAATGGTGGAAGATCGCCAGACGCACCGCCTGCCCATCGATCCCGCTGCGCTTGAATCACTGGCGCATTTGCATGGCCTTGCCGACGGCGCGACGCTGCTTGATGTGCTTGCGCCCCATGTCTCGGCAATCGGCGCGATTTACGATAGCCTCGACGCGACGCCGCGTAACGCCGTGCCGTCCGGTGGTGATGCGCTTTTAAAAGCAATCGGCTCGGCGGGATTTGCTACGCCTGATCGCATTGCGGCACGTCTTGGCGAATGGCGCAGTGGCCGTATCCGCGCTGTCCGCAGCGAGGCTGCATTCAAGGCTTTCGAAGCGGTTTTACCGTCGATACTTGATGCGTTTGGTCGCGCTTCGGATCCTGAGGCTGCGTTGATGGCATTCGATGCAATGCTGGGCGGGCTGCCGACGGCGCTGAACCTGTTTCGCCTGCTGGAAGCCCAGCCCGCACTGCTAAAATTGCTGGTCGCGCTCATCAGCCATGCACCGACGCTTGGCGAGGCGCTTGGGCGCAATGCCGCGCTGCTCGACCGGCTCCTCGATGCCAGCGCCTTTGATCCCGTCGGCGATGTCACAACGCTTGCTGCAGAGATGACGCAAACGGGCGCGCTCGAACCGCGCCTCGATCATGTCCGACGCGTCGTTGGCGAACATCGCTTTGCCCTTGGCACGCAGATTGTCGAGGCAGCGGACGATCCGCTTCATGTGGCGGGCGGCTATGCACGCGTCGCCGAAGCTGCCGTGCGGGTCGTCGCCGATGCGGTGAACGAGCCCTTCGTAGCGGCGCATGGCCGGATCGCGAATTCCGAACTGGTGATCCTCGCACTGGGGCGGTTGGGAGGTGGTTTGCTGACCCACGCATCCGATCTCGATCTCATTTATCTGTTCACTGGCGATTATGCTGCCGAATCCGATGGAGCAAAACCAATTGGCGGATCGCATTATTATAACCGCCTTGGCCAGCGGCTGAGCAGCGGGCTGAGCGCACCGACAGCAGCGGGCGCGCTGTATGAAGTCGATACCCGTTTGCGACCGTCGGGCGGTGACGGGCCGCTGGTTGCGTCGATCGACAGTTTTGCACGCTATCAGCGCGAAAGCGCGTGGACGTGGGAGCATATGGCGCTGGCGCGCGCACGGGTGATTCATGGCAGTCTGGGGGCACGGACGGCAACCGAAGACATTATCAAGTCCGTTTTAAGCCGACCGCGCGATCGCGTTTTGCTGGCGCAAGACGTGGTGACGATGCGCGATGATATGGCAACGCACAAACCACCGCTGGGGCCGCTCGATGTCAAGCTCTTGCCCGGCGGCCTGGTCGACCTCGAATTTACTGTCCATTTTCATCAATTGGCCAGCGGCACCGGTCTGGATCCGCACCTGCCACGCGCGATCGGATTGCTCGCCGCGGCAAATCTATGCGATCCAGCGCTTGGCGTGGCGCACGACCTGCTGACGCGGCTGATTGTAACGCTGCGCCTCGTATCGCCGACGATGGAGCCGCCGGCGCCTGCAACGCAGGCGATTGTTGCGCGCGCGTGCAGGGTCGGGGACTGGGACCAGCTTCTTGCCCAGGTTGCCGAAGCGCGCCAATGCGTGCGGATGCACTGGCAAGCAGTGGTAGATGAAACGGGAGCAAATTGATGGTCGAAGTCGGACAAATGGCACCTGACGCTGCATTTGAAATGGCGGACGGAAAGCGCGCCAGCATTGCCGATTGGCGCGGTCAGAAGCTGGTGATTTATTTTTATCCGAAAGACGACACTGGCGGGTGCACAAAAGAAGCGCAGGCATTTTCCTTGCTTTTGCCTGACTTTGCAAAGGCGAATACAGCTGTCCTTGGCATGTCGAAAGACTCTGTCGCGAGCCACGAGAAGTTTATCGGCAAATATCAATTGGACGTTGCGTTGGGGTCGGATGGGGACGGGAGCGCATGCGATGCATTCGGCGTCTGGGTCGAAAAGTCGATGTATGGTCGCAACTATATGGGCATCGAAAGATCGACGTTCCTGATCGGTGCAGACGGAAAAATCTCGGAAATCTGGCGCAAAGTGAAAGTGGCCGGGCATGCCGAATCGGTGCTTGAGACAGCCCGGGCACTCAATTAGCGCCTTTTTTCTTCGAGAGCGGGAACAAATTTCTGCTCTGTCGTTAGCACGGTTAACGACTCAACCCGTCGTTGCGGCAACCTGCCCCGCAACCGCTCTGACAGCCTTGTCAGCAATACAAACATGTTACATCCCATCGTCAGAGCAAGACGGGTGGGCAAACCGGTCTCTGTCAAACGATAAACCGCTGCGCTGCTAAAAATAGTGGCGCGGCCCCTTTGGTCGCGGGGGACTGGAATGTTTGGTATGAGTGTTTCTGCAAATGACGGGTTATTGTCGAAAGCCCGTGGTTTTTTTCGGTCCCGCGATATTTTCATCCACGATGGCGCAACGATGCGCCGGGTTCACATATCAGGACGGTTTCAGGCAATCGGCGCCGGTACGGTGACCGCAGCACTGGCGCTTTCGCTGATCGGGACGGCGCAATTAACTGGTGCTGCGCCCGCAGCGATTGAAGCTGTCTCGCGCGAAGTCGCGGTGATGGAGCTGCAACAGCGGATCTCGTCGATGCGCTCCGATATTGTCGCGATCCGTACCGAAGCGGTGGCGCACGCCGCACAGCTTGAGCAGCGGCAGGCATTTCTTGATGCTGTTCTTACAGGAAAGGGTACGCCCTCGCTGCCCGCCGGTGCCCAGAAGATATCAGCCCGCGCCGCAGATGCTGTTTCACCGTTCAACGCCGTCGAAGTCAAGCAGGTTGCTTTGGCGGCGCGGGTTAAAGTCGCGGTCGAGGCGCGTTACACCCAGACGGCAGCGACGCTTGCCGAATATGGTATTCCGGCACAGCGAATTGTCGAAGACAAGTCAGCGATGGGCGGACCCTACGAACCGATCGACACGACGGCAGTCAAAGCTGCACCCGACCCGACATTCCGCGCTTTGTTCCAGTCGTGGAAGCGCCTCGATCAGTTACAGCAGGGTATTGTCGCCATTCCTTCGCAAAAGCCGGTAGATCTGGTCGATTTCACGAGCGGGTTCGGCGTTCGCAGCGATCCGTTCCGTGGCGGCGCTGCCATGCACGCCGGTGTCGATATCCGCGGCGCCCACGGCACACCGATCTATGCAACGGCAGACGGGCTTGTCGGTCGCGCCGGCCGCGCAGCGGGCTATGGCAATCTTGTTGAACTGAACCACGGTCGTGGCATTCAGACGCGCTACGGCCACTTGTCGTCGATCATTGTGCAACCGGGACAGCGTGTGAAGCGCGGACAGTTGATTGCGCGGATGGGGTCCACGGGGCGATCGACCGGCACGCATCTTCATTACGAAGTGCGGCTCGACGGCAGCGCGGTCAATCCGATGCCGTTCCTGCAATCGTCGAACTATCTGGCAGCGATGCAGGCGCGCGGTAATGTTGCCGTCGGTGGTCCTGCGCAGCCGGTGAAGGCGAAATAAGCGGTCCTTGCTGCATGGCGCGCTGATGCCTATCTTTGACGCATGAATGTTGATCTTACATCGAACGCAGCAGCGCGCGTTGCCGTGATTGCGGCAAAGCTCGCCAAACCGGCGATCCTGCGACTTTCCGTCGAAGGCGGGGGCTGTTCCGGGTTCCAATATAAGTTCGGGTTGGCTGAGTCGATCGACAGCGACGATATCGTTGCCGAGCGTGATGGGGTCCGGCTGGTCGTCGATCCGATGAGTCTCGATCTCGTGTCGGGCGCTGCTGTTGATTATGTCGAATCGCTCGGCGGATCGGCATTCAAGGTTACAAACCCGAACGCAGCATCGGGATGCGGCTGTGGGTCAAGCTTCTCGATCTAGTGAAAATCGCAACGTATAACGTCAACGGCATCAAAGCACGCTTGCCGCGGTTGCTTGAATGGCTCGATGAAACCAAGCCCGACGTCGCCTGTCTCCAGGAACTGAAATCAAGCGACGAGACGTTTCCCGAAGCCGACATCCGCGATGCGGGGTACGGTGCGATCTGGCACGGGCAGAAAGGATTTAACGGCGTCGCCATTCTCGCGCGCGGCAATGATCCCGTCGAGCGTCTCCGTGGCCTGCCCGATGATCCCGACGATCTGCACAGCCGCTATCTCGAGGCCGAGGTCGATGGCGTGGTAATCGCGTCGATCTACCTGCCCAACGGTAATCCGCACCCCGGGCCGAAATTCGATTATAAGCTCAGCTGGCTTGAGCGGCTGAACGCGCGCGCGGCTTTACTGCTCGCTGTCGAACGCCCGGTGGTCCTCGCGGGGGACTATAATGTCATTCCGACTGATGCGGATGTCTGGAAGCCCGAAGCCATGGCGTCCGATGCGCTCATGCAACCCGAAAGTCGCGCGGCCTTCCGCCGATTGGCCGCGCAGGGTTGGACCGATGCGCTGAAGACGCGGCACCCGCACACGCCGATGTGGACCTTCTGGGATTATCAGATGAACGGCTGGGCGCGCGATGCGGGATTTCGCATCGATCATTTGATGCTGTCGCCCGAGGCAGCCGATCGGTTGAGCGATTCCGGTGTCGACCGTGATCATCGGGGACGCGAAAAAGCCAGCGACCATGCGCCGACTTGGATCACGCTGCGCTGACCATTTAGCAGGGAAAGCGCTTGACCATATAGTTCGCCAAGGCAGCGCGAACACTCGTCGTTATCCGCTGCGGCGCGGGGATTGTCCGGAAATTAGCAATGAGTTCATCCGAACTCATTTTTGTTGAACCCTTCGGCGGGGGGCAACTGCGCGGCGGTTTTCCCGCTGCGACGTCGACGCGATACGCCGCTGCTGCAACGGCAATCTCGTTTTTCAACAAGCCGATATCTGACGAAAACATCGCAGCCATGCCCTTTGCTTTCAGCGCATCTGCCTTCATCAGGAAATCCGCCACGGGCATACCGTTAACCGCCGCAGGAAAAGCCAAGGCAAAACCCGCCGCGATCATCACAGATCGACGCAAGGCCTAAGCGCCCGCCGCTGCCGGTCCGCCGATGCCGCCCTTTGGCCGCTTCGACTTCGGAATCGACGACCCGCCGACAATCGCCGCCGGACCTTTGCCGCGATCACGATCGCGTTCGATCGGCTCGCCTGCAATCGCGCGTTTCGATTCTTCGCCCGACAATGTCTCATATTCGAGCAATGCCTCGGCGAGTTTGTGAAGTTGGTCGAGATGTTCGGTCAGGACAGCGCGCGCCGTTGCTTCGCCTTCTTCGACAAAGACACGGATTTCCTGGTCGATCAGCCGCGCGGTTTCTTCCGACATGTTTTGCGAACGGGCGACACTGTGACCAAGGAACACCTCGTCCTGGTTATCGCGATAGCGCAGCCAGCCGAGCTTTTCGCTCATGCCATATTCCATGACCATCGAACGTGCCATGTCGGTCGCTTGCTGGATATCGTTGGAGGCGCCCGTGTTCAGCTCGTCCTTGCCGTAGATCAGCTGCTCGGCAATGCGTCCGCCGAAGGCCAGCGCAAGCCGCGCCTTCATCTGCTTCATGTTCATGCTGAAGCGGTCACGCTCGGGCAGGTTCCAAGTCACGCCAAGCGCACGGCCGCGCGGAATGATCGTGACTTTGTGCAGCGGATCGCAATGCGGGACATGCAGGGACACCAGGGCATGCCCGGCTTCATGATAAGCAGTCGCTTTCTTCTCGTCTTCGGTCATCACCATCGAACGCCGTTCGGCACCCATCATGACCTTGTCCTTAGCTTCCTCGAATTCGAGCATGGCAACCAGCCGCTTGCCTTTGCGCGCCGCCAGAAGGGCTGCTTCGTTGGCAAGATTGGCCAGATCGGCGCCCGAAAAACCGGGCGTTCCGCGCGCCAGCGTCCGCAAATCGACGTCGGGTGCGAGCGGCAGCTTCTTGGTGTGCACTTCGAGGATTTTCTCGCGACCCTCGATATCGGGGCGTGAGACAACGACCTGGCGATCGAAACGACCTGGACGCAGAAGGGCGGGATCGAGCACGTCAGGGCGGTTTGTGGCCGCGACGATGATAATGCCTTCGTTCGCTTCGAAACCGTCCATTTCGACCAGCAGCTGGTTCAGCGTCTGTTCGCGCTCGTCGTTGCCATTGCCGAGACCCGCGCCACGATGGCGACCGACCGCATCGATTTCATCGATGAACACGATACACGGCGCGTTCTTCTTAGCTTCAGTAAACATGTCGCGCACGCGGCTCGCGCCGACGCCGACGAACATCTCGACGAAGTCCGAACCCGAGATTGTGAAAAACGGAACGCCTGCTTCGCCTGCGATGGCACGGGCGAGCAATGTCTTGCCTGTGCCGGGCGAGCCAACAAGTAGCGCGCCTTTCGGGATCTTGCCGCCAAGGCGCGCAAATTTCGTGGGGTCTTTCAGGAAATCGACGATTTCCTGAAGTTCCTCGCGCGCTTCGTCGATACCGGCGACGTCATTGAACGTCACTTTGCCTTCTTTGGCCGTCAGCATCTTGGCGCGTGATTTGCCAAAACCCATCGCGCCGCCGCCTGCATTTTTCTGCATCTGGCGCATCACGAAAATCGCAAGGCCGATCATCAGGACGAACGGCAGTGCTTGATAAAGCAGAAGCATCCAAATTGACGCGGTTTCTTCAGGCTCGGCAGAAAACTTCACATTGGCTTTCGCAAGGCGATCGACAAGCTGCGGATCATTGGGGCGATAAGTGCGGAACGGTTCGCCGTTGGACAACGTGCCCGACACGATCTCGCCCGCGATCTTGACGTCCTTGACCGAACCTTCGTCAACCTTGGCGATAAACTCGGAATAAGCGATACCGTTGCCTGCAGTCGTGGGCGCTTTGCGGCCATCGAAAATCGACACAAAAACGGCGAGCGCGGCAAGAATGCCAACCCAGATCAGCAGGCTCTTCATCCACGGATTACCGTTCGGCGTCTTGTCGTCGTTCATACATCTCTCGCTTCCAAAATCATAAATAGTCCGATTCGTATTAATGACAATGGAACGGAGCTCAGATTCATTGCGAACCGGTCGGTCGGCGCGGTGGCGCCGGGCTGAAGCGCCACTCATCCCCGCCGCAGGCAATGACGGTGCCGAGCGTTGCCGTCCCACCGCCCTCAAGCGTTGCGATCAAACGACCCAGCGCGATGCCGCGTGGTTCACATGCTGAATCGATCCGGCGCAGGCAACGCAAGACGAGGCGGCGCACGAGTTCGGCCGGAATTGCTTCGCTGCCATGCGCAAACATCACACCATTGCCATCCTGGGTCACATGCGCAGCTTCAAGGCGATCGGCTGACCAATCCAGCGCGCCGTCGGCTTCGGACAGCGCATCGGCACTGCGTGACATTGCCTGCGGATCGAGCCAGTCCGTATCGTGCAGTATTTTGCGTAACCGAGCCCGATCATAGCTGTCGTCGTGATTGGTCGGATCATCGATAGCAACGATTCCGGCGTTTACGACGATCATTGCAAGCTCTTCATGCCGCCAGTGCAACAGCGGCCGCATGATCCGCCCCTGTCTGGCGCGCACGCCGGCCAGGCCTGCAACACCTGCGCCGCGGTTAAGCCGCATGATCATCGTCTCGCGCTGATCGTCGGCATGATGGCCTGTCATGATCCAGTCGATGGCGCGCGCGTCGGCCCATGTAGCCAGCGCAGCATAGCGCGCAACGCGGGCAGCAGCCGGCACGTTGCCGTCGGGCAGGGAATCGACCGTCAGGATGGCGTGCGCAATACCACGGGCAGCGCAGATATCCGCAACGAAGCTGGCCTCCGCAGCTGACCCAACGCGCAGCCGATGATCCACTGTCGCCGCTTCGACCCAGCCCGCAAAGGCGGCATTGGCCAGTAACAGTAGCGCCAGACTGTCCGGCCCACCCGAAACGGCAACACCGATGCGGCCTGTGGCGTTTGCGCCGATCAGCCGGTCAACGTCATCGGCAAAGCGGCGAACGAGCGCGTCAGGCAGTGCATTTTGCGTCGGCACGGCCCTTTTTCGCGCGCGCCGCAAGATCAGCACCAAGCCTGCTGCCATAAACTTCGTCGAGCTCGACATAGACCTTGCAGGCATCGGGCAGTTTCTTGAGCTTGGTCAGGGACTGGCCAAGCCAGTAAAGACTTTCGGGCGCGCGTTCGCCTTTCGGCATTTTCTGGTAGTTATCGTAAAATGCAACGCTCGCCAGCGCCGGCTTCCCTTCATCGAAATAGGATCGCCCGAGCAAATTTTGCGCATAGCTTGCGCGCCGGTGCGCCGGATATCTGGCGACAAACTCCTTCAACTTGGTCTGTGCTTCGGGAAAAAGCTTGGCCGTATAAAGGCGAAACCCGTAACTATACGCATCCTCGGCGGCGTCGCCGGTCGCCGGAATCTCGACCGCAGCAATGGCCGTTTTTCGTGCCGCATCGGGCTTTGTTGCGGTGACCGGGAGTTTGCTGGTCGCCGATGTAGGCAGTCGGGTGGCTGGCGCGGGAGTAACTTTCGGCGCTGCCGCTGCATCCGGCACGACTGCAGTGTCCGCCGTCGCGACCGGATTCAGCGCGGCCTCGATGCGTTTGATTGCCTCGTCCTGCTGACGGTTGCGAAACTGCACTTCCTCGATCTGACCGGTCAACAATGCCAGCGACTTTTCGAGCGCATCGACACGCGCTGTGAGATCGGCGATCGGTGCTGTTGCAGGCACGCCCACGGCGGTCGCAGGCGCAGCCGATCCGCTTTCGGGCTGCACCGGAACCCCTTGCGGAAACACCGTGCGCTGCACGGCTTTCATTTCTTTTTCGAGTTTGCCCACGCGAACGTCCATGCCAGTCGTCTGGGCAACGGCCACCTCACAGAGCGATCCGCCTGCCAGCAGCGCCGCGATCCCCATTCTTAAATGCATAAGTCGTCCCCGCTTTTTCAATTTCTATTGTCCGGGTGACGCCGCCGCCGCCGTCGGGCTTACCGCCGCCGACCGCGCGGCCAGCGCCGCTGCACTGACGCCGACATCCCGGATCGCCTTTTCCGCCGCACCCAACGGCGCAACATCGCGACCGCCCACGGTGACTTTAAGGCCATCGGGCCGCCCCGTCAGGATCATCGGATTGTCGGCATCACGCGGAACGACGTATCGCTCGCCGATCGCCATCTCTTTTTCGAACAACTTCGTTTTCGACGCATCATAAATGCGCAACCATACCGGCGCGGTTGCCGTGAGCACGACTTCACCCGTAACCGGCGCGGCGCCGGGCAAGCCCCGTGGCGGCGTATCTGTTATCGCTGCAGCAGTCGGCGCGGCAGGCGCTTCGCTCGGTACCGGCGTTACGGCATCGGGTCCCCAATAGTTGGAACGCCATGTCCAATACCCGATCGCAAGTATCAGCGCGAGCGCAGCAGCCGTCCAAGCCAGTAACCGGCCCGGCACGCGCGCGGGGTCGGTTGGCTCATAAGGCATGTCGCCGCGCGCCACCGGATCCTTGCGACTCAGTTCTTCGCGCAGTTGCGTAATCAAAGGCGCATCATCGGCGCCGACGGCGCGGGCGTAGGACCGCGCGAACCCGACAGCATATGTCGGCGATGGCAAAGCCGCATAATCGCTGCGCTCGATGGCTTCGAGATGGCGCAGCGGAATACGCGTTTTCGTGCCGACATCGTTCAGGTCGAGACCAGCCGCCTCGCGCAGCACGCGCAAGCGCTCGCCCACGCTTTGCGGGAACAAGCCTGGTTCAGGCAGTTCGGCATCGACCATGTTTTCATTCTCTCCCCGCCCTCACGCAACCACCCGACGGTTCGCTGTTGTCTCAAATCGCAAGGGGTGCTGTCAACTCAACGCCTGTCATCCGGTTTTTCTCCCTGTTCATGCGATTTCAACCTGATGCTGGATGGCCCAATCGCTCAGCGGCGCACGAAGGTTGCGCCACTGTGCTTTCAGCATGCCCTGCATTTCCGTGCGCAGGGCCGCTGCATCAAGCGACAGGATCATCGCTTTGACAGGCCCGATCGCCGCCGGCGTGATCGAAAGCCGGTCGATGCCAAGGCCAATGAGTGCCATGGCTTCCAACGGCCGTCCGCCCATTTCCCCGCAAACGCCGACCGGTACGTTGTGCGACTTTGTTTCGCCGACGACCCGGGACAGAAATCGCAGGATGGCAGGGCTCAGCCAGTCATAGCGCTCGGCAAGTTTGGGATTAGCGCGATCAGCGGCGAACATGAACTGCGTAAGGTCGTTCGTTCCAATGGACAGGAAATCGAGATTGGGCAGCAGAACATCGAGCATTTCGGCAAGCGCCGGCACTTCGAGCATCGCGCCATAGCGGACTGCGGTCGGCAATCGCTTGCCGCGTTCGCCCAGCCATTTGCGCTGCCCCTCGAACAAGGCTTTGGCCTCGTCGAACTCCCATGGTTCGCTGACCATCGGGAACATGACGCTCAACGTCCGCCCGACAGCGGCCTCGAGCAAGGCGCGCGCCTGGACTTTCATCAATCCGTCGCGATCGAGTGCAACGCGGAGCGCGCGCCAGCCCATCGCGGGGTTTTCCTCGCCATCCTGCTCGTCGGATGTGCGCAGATAGGGGAGCGCTTTGTCACCGCCGATATCGACTGTACGGAAAATGACAGGGCGGTCGCCCGCTGCGTCGAGCACGTCGCGATAAAGGCGTTGTTGCTGTGCGCGCTGCGGCAGCGTTGCGGACACGAGAAACTGGAATTCAGTTCGGAACAGGCCGATCCCATCGGCACCAGTCACATCCAGCGCAGCAACATCGTCGCGTAGCCCGGCGTTCACCATCAGCTGAATGCGCGCGCCGTCTTTGGTCACCGACGGTTGATCGCGCAAAGCAGCAAAACTTGCGCGCCGCCTTTGGCCGATCACCAGCTTTGATTCGAATGCTTCGTCCATCGGCTGGCTGGGCCGCACGATAACCGACCCTTCGGTGCCGTCGAGCAGAAGCGCATCGCCATCGGCCACCACGCGGCGCACGTCCCTGACCCGGCCGAGCACCGGTACGCCCATCGCGCGCGCCACGATCGTGACATGCGCGGTCAGCGATCCTTCCTCGAGGATCACGCCTTTCAGCCGTCGGCGGTCGTATTCGAGCAGTTCGGCCGGCCCCAGGTTGCGCGCAATCAGGATCGTGTCTTGCCGTAACCCGGCCTGCGCGGCCGTGCCCAATTGCCCCGATACGATGCGCAGAAGGCGGTTTGCCAGATCCTCGAGATCATGCATCCGGTCGGCAAGCAGCGGATCGTCGATCTGGCGCATCCGCATTCGCGTGCGCTGCTGCACGCGCTCGATCGCTGCCTCTGCGGTCAAGCCACTGTCGATGGCTTCATTGATCCGCCGTCCCCAACCTTCGTCATAGGCGAACATTTTATAGGTATCGATAATGTCGCGTGTTTCGCCGTCGACGCCGAATTCAGCCTGACTGGCCATCCGGTCGATCTGTTCGCGCATCTTGTCGAATGCGGAATAAACGCGGTGACGCTCGGCTTCGGTGTCTTCGGCAACCGTGTGTTCGATGACGATGCGCGGCTGGTGATAAACCGCATGCCCGCGCGCCATCCCCTCGACCAGCTTGAGCCCGCTGAGACGCACGCCCTGTGCCGTCTGCACACGGTCGCCGTCGCGGCGTTTTTCATCAATGAGGCCGGCATTCGCGATCAGTTCGGACAACACCATCGCAACCGTCTGCAGCGCCTCGATTTCAACTTCTTCGTAGCGGCGCGGTTCGGCATGTTGAATGCACAAGACGCCAACGGCTGCTTCCTGGCGGACGATGGGAACGCCCGCGAAAGAATGGAATAATTCCTCACCGGTTTCGGGTTTGTAGGCGAAGTCGGGGTGCGACGTCGCTTCGTCGAGGTTCATCGTTTCGACATTGGCCGCAATCGTGCCGACGAGCCCTTCGCCGAGCGCCAGTTTGGTGACGTGGACGGCTTCCTGCTTCAGCCCGCGTGTGGCGTAGAGTTCAAGGACGCCGTCGCGCAAAAGGTAGATCGAGCAGACTTCGCTGGTCAGCGCTTCGGCAATAATACCCGTGACTTGATTGAGCTTGGCCTGCGCGCCGGTCCGTGCTGCCATCACTTCGTGAAGACGCGTCAGGATTTCACGGGCGGAGGCAGCGGCGCTGGGCATATCTGCGGCGCTATCAGATGCAAGAAAGGCTTCCAACCGGTTATCCGATCGAAAGCCTTTCGAGTGCAATTTCAGGCAAATTTAGGCGAGAACGGTTACGCCATTGCTCCGGCGGCGACGCAGAAGCGAACCGACGATTGCGAAGCCAGCGAGCAGCATTGCCCACGTGCCTGGCTCAGGAACAGGGACTGCCGTGATGACGGCCTTGACGATGAAGTCGTCATGGTTGTCATCAGCACCCGTCAAGCGATCGTCATAACCGAAGAAAAGTTCGGTAACACCGGAGCCAGTAACCTGGCCCTTCTTGAGGAAAATGCCGAAGCCATCCTGACCGACCGTCGCAGGAACGCCAAGATTACTGGAAAAATTCAGTAGTCCGGCTAGCGTTCCGCCAGCTGCGTACGTCCGAGTGCCGAGCAAAACCCCACCTGAACCAAAATTATTCGTGTTACCGGTCGTCTCAGTGAACGTAACCGGGCCGCCCGCCGAAAATGTATCGTTAAACCCGCTTTCGCTAGCCACGAAAAAATATGATATTTGAGCCATGCCGCTCAAAATGAGTGACGAGCCAGTCGTAGTGTAATGGGTATAGCCAAGACCGGTAAGCTGGGTCTTGAAATCGTTGAACGGTGAAAGCGCCGTCGGCACTGTCCCAAAATTCACGGTGACAACAGGCGCTGCAATCGCAGCAACGGGGCTCGCCAGCGTAAGCGCTGCAGCGGCCAGAATAAAATTACGCATGAGAAACCCCTATTAAGTTGGAAGAAGGAATCTGACGTTGCAGACATGCGACCTCTCCGACCTTCTTCGTAACGTTTTGGTAACTATTCCACAACCGATTCGTTTCGGTTGCGATTGTATCAAACCTGGACTCGCGTCGTTAACGCCGCGTCGGCTTGTGCGACCAGCATCGCGATGATTTCTGCCACCGGCTCCTCGCGCGTCACCATGCCGACCGACTGGCCAGCCATCAGCGAGCCGTTCTCGACATCCCCGTCGATTACGGCGCGGCGCAGCGCTCCTGCCCAATAATGCTCGATCTGCAACTGTGCCTCGAGCATGGCCAGACCACCTTCATCGAGCGCGCGGGCGACTTCCAGTTGCTTTGCCGTGAAAAGCTCGGTGCCTGCATTCTTCAAGGCGCGGACGGGGATGACGGGCAGGCGCGGATCGATCTGCACACTGGCGATTGCGTCACGAGCAGACGCACGGAAAAATGCTTTCTTGAAATTGGCGTGCGCAATGCTTTCGGTCGCGCAGGCAAAGCGCGTGCCGAGCTGCACGCCTGCTGCCCCCATTTCGAGATAGGCGGCAATCGCTTCGCCGCGCCCGATCCCGCCTGCCACGAAGACGGGCACCTGATCGGCAACTTCGGGCAATATTTCTTGTGCCAGCACCGACGTCGATACTGGCCCGATATGCCCGCCCGCTTCCATGCCCTCGATCACAAGCGCATCGACGCCCGAGCGTATCAGTTTCTTCGCAAGGCTGAGTGCAGGCGCGAAGCAGATGACTTTCGCTCCCATTGCCTTGATCGCATCGAGGCTTCCCGACGGCGGCAATCCGCCCGCAAGAACGATTTGCGAAACCTGATGATTCGCACACACCGCGATCAGGTCCATCAGCATCGGATGCATCGTGATCAGGTTGACGCCGAACGGCCTGAGAGTCCGCTTCTTGGTTTCGGCGATTTCAATGTCGAGCAGTTCGGGCGTCATTGCGCCGCACGCGATCAGGCCGAAACCACCGGCATTCGAAATGGCCGAAACCAGATGCCGTTCGCTGATCCACGACATCGCGCCGCAGATGATGGCAGTTTCGCTCCCGAGGAAGGACGCACCGCGCTGCATCAGCGCTGAAAGCGGGCTAGCGTCGAGGGAAATATTCATATCGGCCATGCCTGCCCATGCCCGCCCGACCCGAACGGTGCAAGTCGTGCGCTCGCGGCTTTCCTTTCGTGACTGTCTCGTTAAGGAGTGCGGCACCGCTTCAATGCTTCACAGGAACCTGAAAAATGACTGCCGTCGGACACGACACACTCGCAACACGCTCGACGCTTGAGGTGGGCGGTAAGACTGTCGCTTATTACAGCCTCGACAAAGCAGCGGCGAAAATGGGGGACATTTCGCGGTTGCCGTTCAGCATGAAGGTCCTGCTCGAAAATCTGCTCCGCTTCGAAGACGGCGGGTTCACGGTTTCGAAAGCGGACATTCAGGCGCTTATCGACTGGACGAAAAACCCGAACGCCCCGACACGCGAAATCCAGTACCGCCCGGCGCGCGTGCTGCTTCAGGATTTTACCGGCGTGCCCTGTGTTGTCGATCTGGCCGCGATGCGCGATGCGATTGCGAAACTGGGCGGTGACACATCGAAAATCAATCCGCTGGTGCCGGTTCATCTCGTCATCGACCACAGCGTCATGGTCGACGAATTCGGCCATCCCAAGGCCTTCGAACAGAATGTCGAAATCGAATATCACCGCAATGCCGAGCGCTATGACTTCCTGAAATGGGGATCGAAAAGCCTGGACAATTTTAAGGCCGTCCCGCCGGGCACCGGCATCTGCCACCAGGTGAACCTCGAAAATATTGCGCAAGCCGTCTGGACATCGAAAGACCCGTCGGGTGCGACGATTGCCTATCCCGATACCTGCGTTGGCACTGACAGCCACACCACGATGATCAACGGCCTTGGCGTGCTTGGCTGGGGCGTCGGCGGCATCGAAGCTGAAGCAGCAATGCTCGGCCAGCCGGTCTCGATGCTGATCCCCGAAGTCGTCGGCTTCAAACTCACTGGTGCAATGAGCGAAGGAATCACGGCCACCGATCTGGTGCTGACCGCCACGCAAATGCTCCGCGCGCACGGCGTCGTTGGGCGCTTTGTCGAATATTATGGCCCTGGCCTCGATGCCTTGAGCCTTGCTGACCGCGCGACGCTGGCCAATATGGCGCCAGAATATGGCGCGACGTGCGGCTTTTTTGCGATTGATGACAAAACGCTCGATTACATGCGGCTGACTGGTCGCGAGGAAGCGCAGATCGAACTGACTGAAACTTATGCCAAGGCGCAGGGGCTGTGGCGTTATGCAGACGCGCCCGATCCCGTGTTCACATCGACGCTCGAACTCGACATGAGCACAGTGGTGCCCTCGCTCGCTGGCCCCAAGCGCCCGCAGGACAAAGTCGCGCTGACGATGGTCGATGATGTCTTCAACGGCGAATTGTCTTCGGTTTATAAGCATGACGGCTTCAAGCGGGTCCCCGTCGAAGGCCACGACCACGACATCGGCGACGGCGATGTTGTCATTGCGGCGATCACGAGCTGCACCAATACCTCGAATCCGAGTGTCCTCGTTGCCGCCGGTCTTGTCGCCAAAAAAGCCAACGAACTCGGCTTGAAGCCCAAGCCTTGGGTGAAGACAAGCCTCGCGCCCGGATCGCAAGTGGTCACTGACTATCTGATCAAGGCAGGGCTGCAGTCGCACCTCGACGCGCTCGGTTTCAACCTCGTCGGCTACGGCTGCACGACCTGCATTGGAAACTCTGGCCCGCTTGCCGAACCGATCAGCAAAGCCATCAACAACAATGATATCGTTGCTGCCTCGGTCCTGTCGGGAAACCGCAATTTCGAGGGCCGCGTTTCGCCCGACGTCCGCGCCAACTTCCTTGCATCGCCGCCGCTCGTTGTCGCTTACGCACTGAAGGGGACCGTGACCGAAGATTTCACAACAACCCCGATCGGTCAGGCGACCGACGGCCACGATGTCTATCTGAAAGACCTCTGGCCGACCAACGCCGAGGTCCGCGAAACGATGGACGCCAATGTCGACCGCATCATGTTTCAAGCGCGCTATGCCGACGTTTATAAAGGTGATGCGCATTGGCAGGCGATCAACGTCGAAGGGTCGGACACCTACCAGTGGCGCGCGGGCAGCACTTATGTTGCCAACCCGCCCTATTTCGACGGCATGTCGATGACGCCTGCACCCGTCAGCGATATCCTCGGCGCAAGGCCGCTTGCGATCCTCGGTGACTCGATAACCACCGATCACATCAGCCCTGCAGGTGCGATCAAGGCAGACTCCCCCGCGGGCACATGGTTGATGGAGCATCAGGTTAGCAAGGCCGATTTCAACAGCTACGGCGCGCGGCGTGGCCATCATGAGGTCATGATGCGCGGCACATTCGCCAATATCCGCATCAAGAATGAAATGGTTCCCGGCGTCGAAGGCGGGATGAGCATCTATAACGGCGAAATCATGCCGATCTATGACGCCGCGATGCGCCACAAAGCCGACCAGACCCCGCTGATCGTCATCGGTGGCAAGGAATATGGCACCGGATCGTCGCGCGACTGGGCAGCAAAGGGCACCAATCTGCTTGGCGTGCGCGCGGTAGTCGTAGAGAGCTTCGAGCGTATCCACCGTAGCAACCTCGTCGGGATGGGCGTCCTCCCGTTGCAGTTCAAGGACGGCGACACGCGCATGTCGCTAGGTCTGACCGGCGAGGACAGCTTCACGATCACCGGCGTCGCCGCACTGGTTCCGCGCCAGGACGTCGCGGTGCATGTGAAGCGCGCCGACGGGTCGGAATTTTCGTTCATGGCATTGTGCCGCATCGACACCGCAAACGAGGTCGAATATTTCATGAACGGCGGCATTTTGCAGTATGTTTTGAGGAAATTGGCCGCCTGACAAGAGCTATGTCCGACTGCTGCCGGTGTTACCTTATCCACGCCCACCCGCCAATTCCCGATTGTTCCCGAAAAGGGACAATTTCCGTCGCAAACCGCTTTGACAAGGTTTGCCGTTAGATTAACACTTCGTTCATCATATCGCGAAGTTGATTCGAGATATCTCCGCTTCCGGGGGCGCAAACCAGACACGGTGTCTGGCAAGCGACAGGAACAGCAAGCGGACCGGGTCAGCCGGTCGTGTAACGGGAGGTTTTTATGCGCGGTAAGATTTTGGGCCTGTTGGCAGCAACAGCACTCGCAATGCCGATGGCGGCTGATGCGGCAACCAAAATTCAAACAGGCGGATCAAACGGTTTGTCGTTCACGGCGCAGCGTTCAATTATTGGTGTCGGGTCGACTGCAACGAACGCAGGCGGCGGCAATCCGATTTATCAGCCTACATTGACGCAGCAAAAAGGCGTTGTGTCGTTGATCATGAATACAGCGGGCGGAAGTTTCGTTTGCTCTGGCACATTGTTGCCAGATCGCATCTCTGTGCTTACTGCAGCACATTGCGTCAGCGATGGCGCGGGCACCGCCAATCCGATTTCAACAACTGCGTATTTCAATAACACTGGTAGCGGCGATACCGTCCCGTATTCGCCGCTCGCCGGGCCCAATGTCTCATCAGTCAGTGTGGCGCGATATTTTGTAAACAGCGCCTACACAGGTGATGTTGTGGATCAGAATGATATCGCTGTGCTTCGTCTTGCCGATTATGCTCCCAGCTGGGCCACGACTTTTGCTCCCGACTTCTCGGGTGATCTCACTGGCGTTCAGTTCAATGTAGCGGGCTATGGCCGTCGGTCGGATACGGGCGGCACGGTCGGCGCAAATCTCGGTCCAGGCCGTCTTCGTCAGGGGTTGAATGATTTTGATTTTGCCCTTGGTAATTCGGTGTTTGGCGGGTTCTTTACGGATCCAGCTTCCGCTGGTGACAAGTTCTTTGGAACGGCCGACGTGGCGTTTTCCTATTTGTCTGATTTTGACAACGGACTTGCAGCCAACGATGCGGCTTGCTTGTTGGCCGGTGCGTTTACGGTTGCAACCTTACGTTTTTGTGATGTGGGCAGCGGACTTCGCGAAGTCGGCGTTGCCGGTGGTGACTCTGGCGGTCCACAGTTTGCCGGTGGTAAGATTGTGTCGGTCACATCCTACGGTCTGTCATTCGGTCCTGCATTCGGGGACGTAGGCGGCGGACTGAACAGCTCGTTCGGTGAATTCAGCGGCTATGTGCCGACGTTCATCCACGAAAAGTTCATCCGCGCCGCACTGGCTGTGCCAGAACCAGCCACATGGCTTCAGATGATCTTCGGTTTCGGCCTCATCGGTTCGATCCTCCGTCGTCGTCAGGCAGCGAAAATTGCCGTCGCCTGAGCGAACGGAACTTTGATATTACAGGAAACGCCCTCTGCTTGATTGCAGGGGGCGTTTTCTTTTGTCAGAACGTATTCAATGCCGCGCCGCGCCAGAACCATGTCGACCCGCACGCTGCTGCGCGCGTACCAGCGCCTGCAGCAAGAGGACAACAGCGGCAATCTGGCGCAGGATCTCGATCTGCTGCAAGCCAAGGATCTCGATCTCTCGGTCCGCTTGGGTGCGCTTCTCGCGTTCGATGCGCTGCTCGTCACGGTCGCCACCAATCCGATTGTCGCCTCACCCGGCGCACCGCTCAGCCTCGATGCGCCAACGCAGCCGATTGCCGTTGCGCTAATTACGATTTCGGTCATCATCCTGTCGATTGCCGCTTACCTCTGCGTCAGCGCGATCATGATCGGCGAGGAATTCAGCGATGCCGGCATCGAAGACAATCCCGAAGCCATTATCCAGCGCATGTTCGCCGCCTATTGCGCTTCGGTCGATGCCCAGCGAAAGCTGTTGAGACAGGCCTCACGCGTTACGATTGCAGGCGGCGCGCTTGCCGGGCTCACCAGCATGTGGATCATGGCCAACAAAATGTTTTAAAAGAGGATCACGACAATGCGCACGGCTGAATTCGACATCATTGTCTACGGCGCGACCGGGTTTACCGGGCGTTTGGTTGCCGAATATCTGACGCAGCGCGGCGTCACGGGATGGGCAATGGCAGGGCGATCCCCCGGCAAACTCGCCGAAGTCCGCGACCTCATCGGTGCGCCTGCCGAGACGCCGCTGGTCGTTGCCGACGCCGATGACCCTGCTTCGATCCGCGCCATGTGCGCCCGCGCGCGCACGATCATCACGACCGTCGGCCCGTATCAGCTTTTCGGCAACGATCTGGTCGCGGCCTGTGCAGAGACCGGCGCTTCCTATGTCGATCTGTGCGGCGAACCGGTGTGGATGCGCCGGATGATCGACGCGCATCAGGATGCCGCTTTCAAATCCGGCGCGCGCATCGTGTTTTCATGCGGATTCGATTCGATCCCCTTCGATCTCGGCGTCTGGAAATTGCAGGAAATCGTCAAGGATCGCTTCGGCGAATCCGCCGCGCGCGTAAAATGCCGAGTCCGCAACATGAAGGGTGGCGCGTCGGGCGGCACCATCGCGAGCATGAAAGCAACCATGGCATCTGCCGCCAAACACCCCAGCCAGTTCGGCCTGCTCAGCAACTCGTTTGCGCTGACACCGGGTTTTCAGGGGCCGTCGCAACCCAGCGGCCTGATCCCCGAATATGACCGCGCGGAAAAGGGCTGGGCCGTCCCTTTCGTCATGGCGCCGATCAATACGAAAAACGTGCATCGGTCGAACTTCCTGCTGGGTGAAGCGGGATATGGCGCGGATTTCGTCTATGACGAAATGATGCTGACCACGATCGGCGAAGCAGGCAAGGCGATGGCCGAAGCTGTCGCCAAAATGAACCCCTTCGGCGATGGCAAAATGCCGGAACCCGGCGAAGGGCCGAGCAAGGATGAGCGCGAGAACGGCTCCTACGAAATCCTGTTCACCGCCGAAATGGAAGGCCGCGATCCTGTAAAACTCGTCGTCAAAGGCGACCGCGATCCCGGCTACGGCAGCACGTCGAAAATGATTGCGGAGGCGGCACTGACGCTGAATGAAGCGACAAGCGGCGGTGGCGTGTTTACGCCGGGCGGGCTGATGGCAGGGGCACTGCTGGCGCGGCTCGAAGCGAATGCGGGGTTGAGTTTTGCGGAGGAGGCATAAATCCACCCTCTCCCCTCGTGGGAGAGGCGACTCGCGCCGCAGCGCGAGCGGGGAGAGGGGGATAAGTAGCGCTTTCCCCTACACCCCTCTCCCCGCTAAGCTCCGCTGAGTCGGCCTCTCCCTCAAGGGGAGAGGGTGCCAGTTATCCCTCGCCTGCGAGGTAAAGGTCTGGAAAGGTCTGCCGAAACGTGAAGAACGGGTTACGTTCCGCATCCAAAACGTAGTTCATCATTGAGCTGTAGGCCAAGCCATGGAGCGGTGGGGGAAGCAGACGCGGCAGTCCGAGATTTTCTCGCATGAGGTCTTCTTCCCAAACCAATTGAGCCTCAACGAAAGGTTTGAACCAATCCTTTACCGCATCGTTGTCGCCAATTGCGATTCGAGCCATGTTGAAGCCGTTAGCATAGAACAGCATGAGCGCACTTCGGGTGTTGGCAAAGTCCATCAGATCCTCGGCTGTCGCGCCGTCACCTTGCCAAACGAACTGCTTAGCCTCCTCGACGTGCTCAGCTGCCCGTTCAATGTGCTTCGAAATCTCGCCAGTGATGTATGGGTTATCGGCGCAAAAATGCTCAGCCTTCTCATCGGGAGTGAGGCAGAGAAGCTGAAGTTGGCAGTAGAGAAGCGTATGCTCGACCAGCTTCTCCCGCAGCGCGAGCGGCGCATTAGGTGACTGCTGGCACTCGACGAGTTTAGCATAAAAATCGTAAATGAATTTATCCTTGTTGGTCTGCTTCAACCAAGAAAGCGTGTTCCCTGAATAAAAAAATTCTTGAACGTGCATCGTGAGCGCCTGGCCCAACGGCGACTTTTTGAATTTCTGGTCTGCCCAAAAGGCGCGTGCGGAATCGATTAAGCCCATATTCCCTCCCTGAAGCTAAAAGCCTAATGGGTCAGCTCGGTCCCTGCAACGGAACAACACCCCTCAATCATCTTCATCCTCATACCCCACCAAATCCAGCGCGCGGGCTTTGATCTGCCTTGTCATGCACCAGTGCATCAGCGCTTCTTCGCGGCCGTGGGTAACCCAGACTTCCTTGGGCGCGATTTCGGTGAGCGTTGCGGTCAGTTCGTCCCAGTCGGCGTGGTCGGACAGGATTAGCGGGAGTTCGACGCCGCGCTGCACCGCGCGCTGGCGGATGCGCATCCAGCCGCTGGCCATCGCGGTGATCGGATCGGGCAAGCGGCGTGACCAGCGATCATTTAGCGCCGACGGCGGGGCAATGACGATGTGCCCGCGCATTTCCTCCTTGCTCGCGACCAGCGCGGGGCGGAGTTCGCCGAGGTCAACACCCCACTCGCGATAAAGATCGCACAGCCGCTGCATCGCGCCGTGGATGTAGATCGGCGCGTCGTGCCCCAGTGCCCGAAGCTCGGCGATCACCCGCTGCGCCTTGCCCAGCGCATAGGCACCCACCAGCACACAGCGTTCGGGCTCCGCCGCCAGCGCCGCCAGCAGCTTCGCCATTTCGTCGCGCGTTTCCGGGTGGCGAAATACCGGCAGCCCAAACGTCGCTTCGGTAATGAAGATATCGCAGGGCACGGGCTCGAACAACGCACAGGTCGGGTCCGCCCGCCGCTTGTAATCGCCTGACACGACCACCCGCTCCCCCGCATATTCGAGCAGGATCTGCGCCGACCCCAGCACATGCCCGGCAGGCACGAACGTCGCTTTCACATCGCCGACGACGACGCTCTCTCCATAACCAACCGGATGCCCCGCTTGCTCGCCATAGCGCACACCCATGATCGCCAGCGTCTCGGGCGTGGCCCACACCGCGCCGTGCCCGCCGCGCGCATGATCGGCATGGCCATGCGTGACCAGCGCCCGCGGCACCGCCCGCGACGGGTCCACCCACGCGTCCGCAGGGGGAATGTAAATGCCGTGCGGATGCGGTTCGATCCATGCGCCTAATCGTGCCATCGCTTTCGTCATTTGGCCTATATGGCGCTGATGCCGGACGATTCCCACCTTCCTGATGTCCTGACCGACTGGTTTGCGACCAAAGGCTGGGCGGCGCGTCGCCATCAGCTCGAAATGCTGGTGGCAGCAAGGGCAGGGCAACATGCGCTGCTGGTCGCGCCAACGGGATCGGGAAAGACTCTGGCGGGATTTCTGCCGACGCTTGTGGATTTGATCGAGGCTCCGACGGACGGGCTCCACACCCTCTACATTTCCCCCCTGAAAGCACTCGCTGTCGACATCCGCCGCAATCTGCTTGCCCCCATCGAGGAAATGGCGCTCCCCATCCGCGTCGAGACCCGCACCGGCGACACCCCGTCCGATCGCAAGAAACGCCAGCGCGAAAAGCCGCCGCATATCCTGCTGACGACGCCTGAGTCGCTGAGCCTCCTGCTCAGCTACCCCGACAGCCTGACGCTCTTCGCTGGCCTGAACACCGTCGTCATCGACGAAGTCCATGCCTTCGCCACCGGCAAACGCGGTGATCTGCTCAGCCTGTGCCTCGCTCGCCTCCAGAGCATAGCCCCCGATTTCCGCCGCGTCGCACTGTCGGCAACGGTTGCGGACCCGCAAGCCTACAGCGCCTGGCTCGCGCCTTATGGTGACATCGATGCCGTCACCGTGGTTCAGGGCGACAAAGGCGCCGACCCCGACATCACCATTCTCCTTCCCGAAGGGCGCGTGCCGTGGGCAGGACATTCGGGCCGTTACGCCGCGCCGCAAGTCATGGCGCAGATCGAAGCGCACAACACGACGCTGATTTTCTGCAACACCCGCGGGCTCGCCGAACTGATTTTCCAGGATTTGTGGAAAGCGAACGAAGGCCGCTTGCCGATCGCGATCCACCACGGCAGCCTCGACATCGAAGCCCGCCGCAAGGTCGAAAGCGCGATGGCCGACAACAAGCTGCGCGGCCTTGTTGCGACGGCCAGCCTCGATCTCGGCGTCGACTGGGGCAATGTCGATTGCGTTATCCAGATGGGCGCACCCAAGGGGTCGTCGCGCCTGTTGCAACGCATCGGCCGCGCGAACCACCGCCTCGACGAACCGTCCAAAGCCGTCGTCGTCCCCGGCAACCGTTTCGAATATCTCGAAGCCCGCGCCGCGCTCGATGCTGTGGAATCGCGTGAGCTTGACCCCGATATTTTCCTGGCCGGCAGCCTCGACGTTCTTGCCCAGCATCTCATGGCCTGCGCCTGTGCCGCCCCGTTCGACGAAGCCCGCATGCTTGCCGAAGTGCAATCCGCGCTGGCCTACAGCGCGCTGACACCCGCCACTTTTGCCACGGTCCTCGATTTCATCGCGACCGGCGGTTATTCGCTGCGCGCTTATGACAAGTTCAAGCGGCTAACGAAAACCGGCGACACCTGGCGCGTGTCGCATCCCAAATTCGTCACGCAACACCGGATGAATGCCGGAATTATCGTCGAAGCCGCCATGCTGACCGTTCGGTTCAAAAATGGCCGCAAGATGGGCCGCGTCGAAGAAGGCTTTGCGGCAAGTCTTTCGACCGGCGACACGTTTTTCTTTTCAGGCATCAGCCTCGAAGTCGAGCGCATCGACACCGAAGACGTTATCGTCCGCGCGACCAGCCGCCCGGCGCGCATCCCGAGCTACGGCGGCGCGCGCATGCCGCTCTCGACCAATCTGGCAGACCGGGTACGCGGGTTTCTGCATGACGACAGCGAATGGCCGCGCTTCCCGCCCGACGTTCGCGAATGGCTCGAAGCGCAGCAACGCCGCTCGCAAATGCCAGCGCCCGGCCAATTGCTTGTCGAAACTTTCCCGCATCATGGGCGGCATTACATGGTCGCTTACCCGTTCGAGGGCTGGAACGCGCACCAGTCATTGGGCATGCTGCTGACCAAGCGCATGGACCGGCTCGGCCTGAAACCGATCGGCTTTGTGGCAAATGACTATGCGCTGGCGACGTACAGCCTGGATCCCGTGACCGACCCGAGCGCTTTGTTTTCGGCGGACATCCTCGCCGACGAATTCGTCGACTGGGTCGAAGGATCGCATTTGCTCAAACGTGCATTCCGCGAAGTCGCGGTCATCGGCGGGCTCGTCGAGCGCCAGCATCCGGGCACGCGCAAGTCGGGCAAGCAAGTCACTTTTTCGACCGACCTGATCTACGATGTTCTGCGCCGCTACGAGCCCGACCATTTGCTGCTCAAAGCTGCGTGGGCTGATGCGCGCGCCAAAATGACCGATGTCGGGCGCCTCGCCAATCTGCTCGACCGTGCGGCCGATACGATTCTTCACATCGATCTGCCCCGCGTCACGCCGCTTGCCGTGCCTGTCCTCGTGATGATCGGCCGCGAACATGTCGCGCAAGGGTCGGTTGACGATGCGCTCCTGATGGAAGCCGAGGCGCTCGCCGCCGATGCCATGCGCATCGGCTAGTTCGCCTCGGCAATCGTAACCAGCGCTGCGTCCATGATCGGCTGCGCGCGCGTGCCCGCCGGCATGTCGTTGGCGAAAAGCGAGAAAATCAGCCCGCGACCGCTTTTTGCGATCATATGACCTGACAACGCAGCCGTCGCGTTCAAGCCGCCTGTCTTGGCAAAGATGCGGTTTTCAAGTGCCGTGTCCTTGAAGCGATTGGCAATCGTGCCGTCGACACCGCCGATCGGCAGTGATGCCCGCCACGCCGCACCCCAAGGCTGCGCCGCGACCCAGCGCAAAAACCTGACCATGCCGCGCGGTGCGACACGATTATAAGTTGACATGCCCGACCCGTCGGCGAAGTCATATGCAGCGCGGGGGACGCCAGCCTTGTTCAGCATCGTTTCGATTACGGCAACCCCGCCTTCAGAACCGTTGCCCAGCCGCCGCAGCAGCATATCAGCATGCAGGTTCTGACTGACTTTGTTTATGATCTTGATGTCCTCGGCAAGCGGCGGCGGGGTCAGCCGCGCCAACACAACGGGCGGATTGAATTTACGGCATCCCTTTTTCGGGCACGGGTCGGTGATGCGGTAAAGAGCTTCCTCTTTGTACCGCGACAGGATTTTGCCCGTTACCCGCACGCCGCGTCCCTTGAGCAGCGCCGCCAGCCGCCACGCGCTATAATGCGCCGGATCGTCGATACCGAGGGCGATGATTTTTACTGGATCGCCCACAGCAATCTGTCCAAACAGAATAATGCGCCGTTCAAAGGGGAGGCGCTTGACATCAAGCGTGTTCGGCCCGCGTGCGATCGTCGTCGCTTGGGTTTCAATGGTGAAGTAGTCCGACGGAAACGTCACCAGTGGGAACATCCCGCCGTAAGTTGGCGACACCGTCAACGCCACTTCATTGCTGTCAACGCTCAGCGCGGCGATCCCCGTTCCCGACCGCTCGGCGACATTGTTCCAGCTCATGCCGGGGCTCCAGCGCTGATCGGGCCACAGCGTCGCGTCGCCGATGATATTGCGCACGCGTTTGGTTTTTGCAGCAACGGCGTCGGCCAGCGAAGCTAAGCAATCCGTCATGCACGACGCCGCGCTCGACATCCGCGCATCGCCAAAACCTGTCAGCACCACGTCCTTGCCCGCAAGTGCAACGGTCGTCCCGGCCACCGCGTCCGGCTTGTCGATATCCGCCATCGTCATATAGGCCGCAGCGGTCGTGAATATCTTGGTGTTGGACGCCGGGATAAACCGCCCGTCAGGGTTGATCGCAACGATCTCACGCCCCTCGGCATCGGCCACGACCAGGCCGAAACGCGTACCGGGGCTTGCTGCCGCGAATTGCGCTTCGATCCGCTGCTGAAGCGTTTGCGCGGGAACCGGCGCAGCGAAGGATAACAGCAGCGAAGCAAGTGCAGTCAATTTCATCGTTGCGATCATGCGCACCACCGGCGCCCGGCGCAATTGGGGACAATTAGATTTTGCTATCCGCAACCCTCTGTTCGTGGCATGTTCCGTTCAGAGAGGATGTCTCCGATGCGTATTGCCCTGGCTTTTTGTGCACTGGCCACGTCCGTCCTTTACGCGCCGGTGCGTGCCCAGCCGATCGCGCCTCCGCCCGATTTGCTGGCGACCGTCGCAACGCGCTCCGACGATGCCATGCGGATGACGGTGCCGGTGACGATCGAAGGGCGCGGTCCGTTTCAGTTCGTCGTCGATACCGGTTCCGACCGCACTGTCGTTTCGCGCGAACTGGCGACATTGCTGAAACTTGTCGCTGGCGAACCCGTGACGATGCACAGCATGACCGGTGTCGGCACGGCGAACACGGTCAACGTGCCCACGCTGACGCTCGCCGGGCAGACGACGCGCGATATCAAAGCCCCGGCGCTGCTGCAGGATGATCTGGGCAGCCACGGTTTGCTCGGCATCGACACGCTCAAAGGCCGCCGTGTCGTGATGGACTTCGGCAAGCGCACGCTTTCGGTGCTGCGCGCTGGCGAGAAGGAAGCGTTTGACCGCGATACCATCGTGGTGACGGCCCGGTCGAAATTTGGTCAGCTTGTGCTTGTCGATGCCGATGTCGATGGCACGCCGATCACGGTCATCATCGATTCGGGCGCGCAGAACACGGTGGGAAATGCCCCGCTCCGTGCCTTGCTCGCCAAGCGCAACCGCAAGATGCAATTTTTCAAGACGGCGTTGCTGGATGTGACCGGCGGCAGGCTCGAAGCGGAATATGCTGCTGTCGGGCATATACGGATTGCCGGCATTCGCGTGGAGAATGCCGTGATTGCGTTTGCCGATGCCCATCCCTTCAAGCGCTATGGCCTGCTGAACAAGCCCGCGATGCTGCTCGGCATGGACACATTGCGGGGGTTTCGCCGGGTCTCGGTCGATTTCGCCCAGCGCAAGGTCCGCTTCCTGCCGCCCGGGACGCTTGGATGAGCAGATATGATTTTGCGGGACATGCGCTGCACGCTCTGCCGCAGGGGGCATTATTCTGGCCGGCGCGTCGCGCGCTGATCGTCGCCGATCTGCATTTTGAAAAAGCCAGCTGGTTCGCCAAATTCGGCCAGATGCTCCCGCCTTATGACTCGATCGCAACGCTGGCGGACCTGCGTGAGCTGGTCGCGGCGACCGCACCTGCCGAACTCTGGTGCCTTGGCGATAGCTTCCATGACAGTGCCGGAAGCCGCCGGCTTCCCGCGCAGGCACAGAAGATGCTCCGCGATCTGACCGCTCGGGTGGATTGGGTCTGGGTCACCGGCAACCATGACCATGCGCTCGATGATCCGTTCGGCGGACGTATCGTCGAGGAGGCTGAAGTCGATGGCCTGATCCTGCGCCACGAAGCCGATCCTGCGGACCCGCGCCCCGAGCTGTCGGGCCATTTTCACCCCAAATTGCGTGTCGCCGTGCGCGGCCGCAACGTCGCACGCCGCTGCTTCGTGGCCAGCGCGACCAAGATCATCCTGCCGGCTTTCGGTGCGCTGACAGGCGGGCTCGACGCCGGACACCCCGAAATCGTCCGTGCTGTTGGCGCAGGCGCACGCGCCCTGATCCCCGTCAACGACAGGCTGCTGAGCTTTCCTCTAGCAGCTTAGGCAGATGGTTTTGCGACCCAAAGTGCCGGAAATGTCTTTTTCAGCGCAACAACTTTTGGCGCATCCCAACGGCGGATGTACCCGTGGTTGGGATTTTTGAACGCGAAATCCTGATGATAGGTTTCGGCCGGGAAAAACTGACCTGATTCGATCTTTGTGACAACGGGTGCGCCCCAGACGCCGCTTTTGCCGATCTGCGCGATGTATGCGCGGGCAACACGTGCCTGATCGGGCGTTTGCGGGAACACAGCCGAGCGATAGCTGGTGCCGCTGTCCGGACCCTGCCGGTTCAGTTGCGTCGGATCATGCGCCACCGAGAAATACACGCGCAGCAGTGTCGCATAGCTGATCTTGCGCGGGTCATAGGTGACGCGGATCGCCTCGGCGTGGCGCGTGGTTTCGGTCACGACCTTGTCATAGGTCGCATCGGCAGCACTCCCGCCAGCATAGCCCGAGCTGACAGCCGTAACGCCATTCAGATGGCTGAACACCGCTTCCATGCCCCAGAAGCATCCGCCCGCAAGCACCGCTGTCGCGCGGCTCCCGGTCGGCGCCGCGTCAACAGCAGGCATAGGGACCAGCACGGTGCGTTCAGCCGCCGTCGTTCCGCTCGATATGGCAAAAAGGGCAAGCGCACCAAGCGCTCCGGCGATGAGGGTGGTTTTCATTGTCATGCTCGTTGTTCGCATCATCACGCGATATAGTTACAGCAATCCGGGCAGCAGTGCGAGCATCGCAAATGCGGACACGGCAAAACCGCCGGCAAAAAGCTGCGTGAAATCGGAAGACAGGGCACGGCGCATCGGATCGCTCCTTCAGGTAACTTCTTTTAAGTTACGTTAAATGCGCGCTTATGGTTTCACCGGGCCTGAACACGCTCGTTAGGCGGTGTTCAGGAAAGCGCCGCGCAAGCTTCCTGAATTCGCGTGCATGCCGTCGTCAGGATCGATTCCGACGTCGCATAGCTCACGCGAAAAGCCGGGCTGAGGCCGAATGCTTCGCCGTTGACGGCGGCCACGCGCGCATCATCCAGGAAATAATCGATCAGGTCGGCATCATTCTCGATCCGCTTGCCCTTGGGTGTCGTTTTCCCCATGCAGCCCGTCGCGTCGGGATAAACATAGAACGCACCTTCAGGCGTCGGGCAGTGCAAGCCCGGTGCGTCGTTCAGCATTCGCACCACCAGATCACGCCGCTTCAGGAATGCGGCATTGCGCTCGGCCAGAAACGACTGATCGCCGGTTAGTGCAACCACTGCCGCTGCCTGCGATATCGAGCAGGGGTTGCTTGTCGATTGCGACTGCAGCTTGCTCATCGCTTTGATGATCCACGCAGGCCCGCCTGCATAACCGATCCGCCAGCCCGTCATCGAATAGGCTTTCGAACAGCCATTCACGGTCAGCGTGCGTTCGTAAAGATCGGGGCAAACCTGCGCGATCGTCTTGAACGGCGTCGCGGCATACCAGACATGCTCGTACATATCGTCGGTCATGATCATGACATGCGGGTGGCGGCGGAACACTTGGCCCAGTGCCATGAGTTCGGCACCCGAATAAGCCGCACCCGTGGGGTTGGACGGCGAATTGAGCAAAACCCACTTTGTCCGCGGCGTGATCGCGGCATCGAGCTGTTCGGGCAGGATCTTGTAAAGCTGGTTCGCGCCCGCGCTAATGATGACCGGTGTCCCGCCTGCGAAGTTGACGATGTCGGGATAGCTTACCCAGTAAGGCGCAGGGATGATCACTTCATCGCCTTTATCGACGGTCGCGACGAGCGAATTGAACAGCGTATGCTTGCCGCCGACGTTCACGCTGATCTCGTTCGCAGCGTAGGTCAGGTCGTTGTCGCGCAGGAATTTGGCGGCAATCGCGGCTTTCAGTTCGGGCGTGCCGTCGACATTGGTATACTTCGTCTGTCCGGCGCGGATGGCGTCGATCGCCGCTTCCTTGACGAAATCGGGCGTATCGAAGTCGGGTTCGCCCGCCGACAAGCCGATCACATCGATCCCGTCGCGTGTCATCGCAAGCACGCGCGCGCTCATGGCCAGTGTCGGCGATGGCTTGATACGGTCGATGGCGGCGGAAAGCTGGGGCACGGCAAATCCCTGTATGATGCGTGACCTATAGCGCGACGAGCTTTGCGGGCAACAGCCCGCGAAGTGAATTGCCGATGAAGAAACCATGCGCCAGGTCGTCGGCGCGCAAATCCGCCTCGCGCGCCCGGCCGGTTTCGATAAGTTCTTCACGAAGCACCCCGCCGAGCAACCCGTGCGCCAGCGGTGGCGTCAGCAACATCGCGCCTTCAAACACAAAGATGTTGGTGAAGCTTCCCTCAGTCAGCTGTCCGTCGGGATGCATGAACAGGACCTCGAAAACACCGCGCCGTGCCGCATCGTAAAAGCGCCGGTCCGTCGTCTTGTGACGCAACCGGAAGTCGTCGCCCGCCACGGGCAACGCCGCCAAAGCGACGGTGACATGGTCAGTAGGCGGATCGGGCAGCGGATGCGTTTCGATTGCCATGGCCCCGCTCCGCCCAAGCAGCAGGCGCACCTTGCGGCGGGCTCGCAGATGAAAGGTCGCGGCCTGCAATTCATTGCGCGCGGCATGACGGTCGAACACAAAGCCCAGAGCGGCGGCACTGTTTTTCATCCGCTGCAAATGCCGCTCGAGCCGCGCGATTCCGTCGATCGGATCGAACGCCATCGTTTCGATCAGGTCGAACTGTCGCGGGCTCGCGATAAATTTACCCTTGGCCAGGCATTCGGCCCATTCGTCGCGCGGAATGGAATCGGCCACGATGCCCGAACCCAGCCCGAGGCGCGCGTCCGTGCCGTTAAAAGACAGCGTCCGTATCGCGACGTTGAATGCCGCTTCGACACCCCCTGCATCGATCCGCCCTATGCTCCCGGTGTAGACGCCGCGCGGTCTGGCCTCGATGTCGGAAATCGCTTCCATAGCGCGGATTTTCGGTGCGCCGGTAATCGAGCCGCATGGATAGAGCGCGCGGAGAATATCGACGGCATCGAGCCCTTTCGCCACAGCAGCGGTCACTGTCGACGTCATCTGGTGCACGGTCGGATAGGTCTCCACGCGGAACAGTTCGGGCACTGCAACACTGCCGGGCACCGCAATTCGCGACAGGTCGTTGCGCAGCAGATCGACGATCATCAGATTTTCAGCGCACTGCTTGGGATCGTTTCTCAACGCATCCACGGCCGCTCGGTCGGCGTCGGGATCGTCGCAACGCACGGCTGTTCCCTTCATCGGCCGCGTCCGGACGTTGGTGCCATCGCACGCAAAAAAGAGCTCGGGTGACAGCGACAATATCCAGTTGCTGCCGGTGTGGATCACGCCGCCATAGCCTGCCTGGGCCCGCGCTCTGAGGCCTGCGTAAAGCGCAAGCGGATGCCCCGCCGTCTTGACGGTCGCACCAAAGGTCAGATTGGCCTGATAAATGTCCCCGGCTTCGATCAAAGCCTGAACACGCGCCATCGCCGTGTCGTATTCGGCCCGCGCGATGTCGGGTGTTGGCACGCCGATCCATGCGCCTGCCACGTCCGGCAACAGCGCCGGAATATCATCCGCCGCAATCTCCTCGAATCCGCGAAACAACCCGAACCATAGCAACGGCGCATCCGCATAAGCAGCAACGCGCGGTGTCAGTTTCGGTTCGAACGCATGGCCTGCCTCGTAGGCGAGATAGCCCGCTGCATGGAGCCCGCCGCGTGTTGCCGTGCGCAATGCGTCGAGCGCCGTCGGCACATTTTCCATGCGCCGCGTGACGACGATTTCAACGGGATCGACATAAAGCCGCGCCGGTGCTGCGCCTGCAACCCGCGCATCGTCCAGCAGCACGAACGGCGTATCGGAACGGGGCAGGCGCGACGTCATTACACTGCTCCTGCCAGCCCAAAGGCACAGTTGCCAGTGCTATCGAGTTGGTGAACATGGGTGAAGGTGTTTTCCGGTGGAGCTGTCTTGAACTACCTGATCCTCGCCAACACCCAGAGCTATGGCCGCGACTTGCGCCGTGTCGAATATGGCGACGAACACGACGCCAAACAGCGCGCGCAATTATTCAAGATTTCGCCGATGACGCGCGTGAACGAGTTGCACCTTTCCGTGATGTTCTGACAAAAAATATTGCTGCCCACCGATTAGGCGCGGCGGCGCGTCTCAAAATGGAACGCAC
>JAYTAP010000075.1:0-3142 GCA_043737475.1 Sphingomonas sp. | reverse complement strand
TTGCTTCGGCTGACATCGGTGCCATGCCGCGCAGTTTTTTAAGCTCGGCATTCGCCTTCGATTTCGCTTCTTTCGACAGCTTGAGCGTATCTATCTTGGTCTGCAGTTCGGCGATTTCGTCGCCACCTTCACCATCGTCATTGCCTAACTCACGCTGGATCGCCTTCATCTGCTCGTTCAGATAATATTCGCGCTGAGTCTTTTCCATCTGGCGTTTGACACGACCACGGATCTTCTTTTCGACCTGCAGCACGCCAAGCTCGCCCTCCATAAATGCAAACGCCATTTCAAGGCGACGGAGCGGATTGGCTTCGACCAGCAACGACTGCTTGTCCGATACCTTCAGGTGAATGTTAGCGGCGACTGCATCGGCCAGCGCTGCCGGCGTTTCAATTTCGCTCAATTGTACTGCCGTTTCAGACGGCATTTTCTTGTTGAGCTTGGAATAATTCTCGAATTGCTCGGTTACCGAACGCATCAACGCGGTCGTCTCTGGCCCTTCCGCTGTTTGTTCATCCACTAAAACAACGCGTGCTTCGACATAATCGCTGGCACTGGTCACCAGCTCCGACAGTTGGCCACGCTGTTTACCCTCAACCAACACCCGGACGGTGCCATCCGGCAATTTCAGCAGTTGCATGATCGTCGCAGTTACGCCGATAGTATAGAGATCGTCCATATCGGGATCGTCCTCAGCCGGGTCGAGCTGGGCAACGAGGAATATTTCCTTGTCCGACGACATTGCCCGTTCGAGCGCCACCACCGATTTGTCGCGACCGACAAATAAAGGCACGATCATGCCAGGGAAAACAACGATATCGCGCAGCGGCAATAAAGGAAGGCTCAGTTCCATAAATACTCCAGATGGCGGTCCCGATTGCGGCGACCGTCCTTAACTTGTCCTGCACAATATGTGCCTAATCGCGCCGCTTTCAATGCAAAAGCCGCAAAATAGGCAGATTAGTTGGGGAAAGTTATCCGTCTTAGAACGGCAGTTTGAAGCCAGCGGGCAACGGCAGGCCAGCCGACATCTTGCTCATTTCGGCATTGGATGCTGCATCGGCCTTGTCGCGCGCATCGTTGAACGCAGCCGTAATCAAGTCCTCCAGCATCTGCTTGTCAGCTGGCACGATTAGACTGTCGTCAATGGCTACTGCGATAATCCGGCCTTTTGCCGTGGCGCGTACCCTGACGAGACCGCCGCCGGACACACCCTCGACTTCGATGCTATCGAGGGTGACCTGCGCCTGCTCCATCTGCTTTTGAATATTCTGCGCTGCGTCCTGCGCGGCCTTGATCATGTCTTCCATGCTTTTCATGCGCGTTTACTCCATTTATCTTGTTCATCACCTTCGCTGTCGAGCAGCTCGGCGTCGGGAAAGGCTGCGAAAGCCGCTTTGACCAGTGGCGATTCCATGACGGCGCGGCGACTGGCTTCGGCCAGTACCTGCTCGGTTTCCAGCAAAGTCGGCTGGGCTGCACCGCCGCGTTCTTCAATTTCCCAACGGGTGCCGGTTACTTTTGCGAGAGCACCGCGCAGCTCGGCAACAAAGCCGGGCGCGACCGGCCCCGACAACTGATACGCCAGCAAAGGCGGCGCGTATTCGACCACCCTCAACACATCGCGCGACGTCATTTCAAGACTAACATAACCGTCACGCGACAACCGGTCGAGCATGGCTGGAAAGTCGGCTGGCATCAAGGTCTGCACATTGTCTTCAGGCGGCATTACCGGCGCGGTTCCCGAAGGCGGCGGACTGGTCGCAAAACCGCCCTGCCCGATCATCTTCGCCAGTTCGCCGGGGTCCGGAAGCGTCGTCGCATGAATGACCCGTAACAGTGCCATATCAGCAGCATCCACCGGCATCACCGCACGAGACACTTCTTCATGACCCTTCAGCAGCAATTGCCATAACCGGTGAAGCGTCGGGAACGAAAGTTTGTCGGCATATTCCTCAACCACTGCAATGGCGTGGGCATCGAGCGCGCCATCACGCGGCGCCCCGACCTTGGCCAACGTTAGCCGGTGCACTTCGGCAAGCAGCCCGCTCATCATCGCCAGCGGTTCTACGCCCAAAACATATTGTGATTTAGCCTCGGCCAGCATTGCTTGTGCGTCGCCCGCGAGCAAAAGCCCGAACAGCCGCCGTACCGCACCCCGGTCGGACAGGCCCAGCATATCGCGCACCTGTGCTGCGGTTATCAGACCATTGCCGTCCATATCGGCATGGGCAATCGCCTGATCGAGGATCGATAATCCGTCACGCACCGACCCTTCGGCGGCTTGCGCAATCAATGTCAGCGCCTCCGGCTCCGTTTCAACCGCTTCTTTGACAGCAATCTCGGAGAAGTGACGGCTGAGCATTTCGGTCGGGATGCGTTTCAGGTCGAACCGCTGGCACCGCGACAGTACCGTGATCGGCACCTTGTTGACCTCGGTCGTCGCAAACAGGAATTTCACATGACCTGGCGGTTCTTCCAATGTCTTCAGCAGCGCATTGAATGCGTTTTTCGACAGCATGTGCACTTCGTCGATGATGTAAATCTTGTAGCGCGCGGACACCGCCGAATAGCGCACGGCCTCGATAATTTCGCGGACATCGTCAACCCCGGTGTGGCTCGCTGCATCCATTTCAATAACGTCGATATGCCGCCCTTCGGCAATCGCGACGCAGGGTTCGCATATTCCGCATGGGTCGATCGTCGGGCCGCCCTTTTCATCGGGACCGATACAATTGAGCGCTTTGGCGATCAGCCGCGCAGTCGAAGTTTTGCCGACCCCGCGCACCCCGGTCATCAGGAATGCGTGCGCCAGCCGGTCGCGCTTGATCGCATTGCCCAGCGTTTGCACCATGGCATCCTGGCCGATGAGTGCAGCAAAAGTTTGTGGCCGATATTTGCGCGCCAATACGCGATAAGCAGCACCGCCGGATTCGACTGGTTTAACTTGCACGGGCATATCCAGTCCAAGCCCCAACGCGTCGTCGGGCATGTCGGGATCGCGCTCGGCAAAATCTGGATTAGCGGAATCAGGCATCGCCGCCACGTTAGGACGCTGATCGACAATTGTCGAAGGCTTCTCACTTAACTTTCATGAAAATAGGAGCCGAATGACCCGTAGCGAATTCGTTACGGCTGCTTC
>JAYTAP010000074.1:0-3158 GCA_043737475.1 Sphingomonas sp. | reverse complement strand
TGAACATTAGCAGTTGTGCCGCCGGAATGATCCACGCTGATAGGGTCCTTGAACAGACTGGAGATAATTTATTGACCAGCAACCACACGTCGGTCGGCCGCCCTGTCGCGGCGCGCCTAGCACCGGATTTGCTGCGATGCAAGATGGGATTGGACGAGCTGCCCGATGCGGTCATGGGATTGCAACATTCAACTGATTAAGCGGCGCAACAAAAGTAATCGGGCCGTATTTTATGATGAAAACCAAGAAGCACAGGTCGCTAAGTCTTCGATTCAGCAGGTCGTCGAATATGTTGCTGCTGTCGATCCTCGGCACGCTGTGTATCGCGGTGGCGATCGTCGTCGCAGCCCACCTTTCGGTTAAAGAGCTGGTCGAACAACAGATCAAGCCAACCGAGATTGTCCACCGGATAACTGCCAATTATAACGCCACGATCACCACTCTCGTCAAATATGACGACGGCGTGATGGACGCCAGCAGTGCAACGAGTGCGTTGGACGCGCTAATCGATGCGGACCGGCTCGCATGGTCGGCGCTTGCTCAACATGCCGGAAGCAATCCGTCACCGAGATGGGTAGCTTTCACAGAAGCACGTGCGCCCGCCGATGCTGCCCGGCAAGAAATGAAAAAGCTGCTCGGATTACCCGACCGTGAATGGATCGCGCCGTTTCGCACGCGCGATTTGCAATACCGGATTGCCGAAATCGATAGTGAGGGAACGCAATTGCTGGGTTATCTTGGCGAGCGGGCCAGCGGATTGCTGACGATTATGCAGGTAATCTTTGCACTGGCTTATCTGCTGGCCATTGCTGCCGCATGCTGGGCGCTGCTTTTGGCCGCGCGATTCAAACGGCTGGTAAACGAAGACTTTTCCGAACCGATGAACCGGATGATGGGCCTTGCGGCACAGCCTCACGACAGCGATCTTGCGCCCTACTGGCGTGACTTATGGCGGCGTGACGAAATCGGATCGATTGGCCGAGCGATTGCAAAGGGACACCGCGAGTCACGCCAGGCCAGCATCGATCAGGAAGCGCGACGCCGCAGTGAACTGGCATTGATCGAGCAGCAATCGCAATTCGAAATGCAACGGATTAGCCGCGCACGCTTGGTGACGGATAGGATAGGGTCACAAGAAGCCGACCTGGAGCAACTCTCGAACAGCCTTACCTCTGCGGCGCGCGGTATGCGCTCGGCATCGTCGGGCATTCACGGGGAAGCACAAATTACGCGGGAGAGAATGACCGCATCCGCTGCTTATATCGAACAGATATCGGTAACGATGGATGCTATCTCGAACAGGGGTCAAAAGCTGGTGGAATCGTTCAGGGCGATCGAACAGCTCGTCCAAAACGCAGAAACCAGCGTTACCACGCTGGCGCAATCGGGTGAACGAGGCAGGAAGGTGTCTTCAACCTTAGTCAGCGAGACCGCGCAGACAGCTGCGATGGTTTCGGCAATTACCGAGCTGGCCCGGCGGACGAACAGTCTTGCGATCAACGCGTCGATCGAAGCGGCGCGCCTTGACGATGGCGACGGTGGTTTTGCCGTCATTGCACGTGAGGTACGGCTGCTTGCCAGCCAATGTCAGGAAGTGGCGCGCACTGCGAGCGAGAAGCTGAACCAGATCGCCAAAAGCGCGGGCGATACCGGCAGTTATATCAACGTCGTTGACGGCCAGCTTTCGGATTTTCTGGTGCAAAGCCGTCAAATCGCATCAATCGTCGAACTTCAGGCGCGGTCCAACCGTGAAGTGATGGGGCAACTGGCAGAAATTCGATTAGGTTATGACCGGCTTTGCGACACGATCACCGATATATTCAAGTCGGCGACAGAGGCCGAAACGCGGGCGACCGAATTGCTTGCAATCTCAACCGATGTGATGAACCAGTCGGAACAGGTCGGGCAGACCATCGATGCGTTGAGAACCATCACGCAAATTGCCTGACCCAACACGAGGGAGCGGCAAAGATGCGCGGAACAATGATCGATATGACGATGTCGGACGGTGCGGACATCGCCGTCTACCATGCCGAGCCGGAGGGCGAACGACGCGGAGGGCTGGTGTTGGTGCAGGAAATCTTCGGCGTCACCGACCATATCCGCGAGCTTTGCGATGAATATGCGGCCAACGGTTATGAAGTCTTGTCACCCGCGATATTCGACCGTGAGCATCCGGGATTTGCGGCCGACTATTCCGGCCCCGACTTCGAGCGCGCGGTGCAACTGGCGCGCGAACTGCATCCGTTCCTGCTCTCGCTCGACGACGCGCAAACCTGCATCGACGCGCTTAAGGCCAAAGGCCCGGTATTCATCACCGGCTATTGCTATGGGGGCTCGGTCGCCTGGGCGATGGCAGGGATCAGCGAAGACCTTGCGGCGGCATCCTGTTATTATGGTAGCCTGATCCCCACGCTGTACGCCGACAAGGCCCCAAAATGTGCGACCATCGCGCATTTCGGACGGTATGATACCGGCATCCCGCTGGAGGGCGTCGAAGCACTAATCGCCAAGAACCACCCACTCGCACAGATTTTCGTTTACGACGCCAACCACGGTTTCAACTCCGACCGCCGCAAAGATTATCACGAACCAAGCGCAGAACTGGCGCGCGATCGGACGTTGGCTTTATTCACGGCGTGTGGGGGATAGAACTCCACGAATTTCGTTTGCTGCTGTCCTACACCGACCAATGCTGCGACAATGCGCAGATGCTTAAAAATATCTGTCTTGCCTCTCCCGACCGGTCCGACGAACCGGCTACGCGAAACCCGCAGTTTCGTGTTTTTTCTTTATGTAGTGGCCACTTTGTCCACTTAACGCGCTTTTCGGGTTCCGTTTTGAAAGCAAGTTTCGGGACGCGCTCGAATTGCTCTTGGGCTATCTCGTTACTTATTAAAGAAGGAACCCGGATATGATCATTCGAAAGACGAAACTAGCCAGCCACGCATTGATGACGACGTATTATGATGTCGCAGAAGGCTGCCGTTCGGCCAAAGCGGAGCGCGCGTGATGGCTGGAAATATGGGCACCGTCAGCAAATCAGTTTCCATCGCCGTGCCTGCCGATCTAGCGTGGGATGCAGTCACCGACGTGGGCAACTTGCATGTCCGCGTTGCGCCCGGAATGGTGACCGATACCAAACTGGAAGATGCCGG
>JAYTAP010000073.1:0-45034 GCA_043737475.1 Sphingomonas sp. | reverse complement strand
TCAGGCGCGCCAGATCGAAATCGACGAATTGCGCGGCCGGCACCGCTTGCCCAAAATCACGCCGCGGCCTGGCGGCAACACCACGCCGTGAACGCTTGCATATCGCGCGCTGTGTCGCTACCGGACGCTGCTCGTCGGCCAGCAGGGTCGTGAACTGCGGGAGGCTCTCTTGAGCCGTTTGTACCGCTCAACCTGAGAAAGGGTGATTACGTGGCGAAGAAGATTACTGGGTATATTAAATTGCAGGTGCCTGCGGGTGCTGCAAATCCGTCGCCGCCGATCGGGCCGGCATTGGGCCAGCGCGGCGTCAACATCATGGAGTTCTGCAAGGCGTTCAACGCTGCGACGAGCGAAATCGAAAAGAACATGCCGATCCCGACCGTGATCACGGTGTTTGCGGATCGCAGCTTTTCATTTGTGACCAAGTCGGCACCTGCGAGCTTTCTGATCAAGAAAGCGGCGAACCTGAAGTCGGGTTCGAAAGAGCCGGGCAAGGTTACGGCGGGCAAGATTGCGCGGTCCAAACTGACCGAAATCGCCGAGCTGAAAATGAAGGACTTGAACGCCAACGACATCGACGCCGCCACGCGGATCATCGAAGGCAGCGCCCGTGCAATGGGCCTCGAAGTGGTGGAGGGCTGAATCATGGCAAAGCTGACAAAACGTGCAAAGGTCCACGCTCTCGTCGATCGCGAAAAGCTCCATGGCATCGACGAAGCAATCGCGATTGCCAAAGCCAATGCAACGTCGAAGTTCGATGAAAGCATCGAAGTGGCGCTCGCTCTCGGTGTCGATCCGCGTCATGCCGACCAGATGGTCCGCGGCGTTGTGACCTTGCCAAAGGGCACGGGCAAGACTGTCCGCGTCGGTGTGTTCGCCAAGGGTGCCAAGGCCGATGAAGCGCGCGAAGCCGGTGCCGATGTCGTTGGTGCCGAAGACCTGCTCGACATCGTGCAGGGCGGCAAGGTCGATTTCGACCGTTGCATTGCAACGCCTGACATGATGGGTTTGGTCGGTCGCCTGGGCAAGATTCTGGGGCCAAAGGGCATGATGCCGAACCCCAAGCTCGGCACCGTGACGATGAACGTCGGTGAAGCCGTCAAGGCAGCCAAAGGCGGCCAGGTCGAATATCGCGTCGAAAAAGCGGGGATCATCCATTCGGGCATCGGCAAGGCCTCATTCGCTGCCGAAGATTTGCGCGCAAATTTCGATGCGCTGGTCGATGCGGTTTCGAAAGCCAAGCCATCGGGCGCGAAGGGCAAGTATCTGCGCAAGATTGCGATGAGCTCGAGCATGGGTCCGGGTATCAAGATCGACGTGGCCGAAATCGGCGCGTAAATCTGACTTCTTGGGTTATCGAAAGGGCCGGGGCGATTGCTCCGGCCTTTTTTTGTTACCGTGAAGGAAGCGACGTCGGCAAAGCCGCCGTTTCGCCTATCGCTGCTAAGCGCGCTGGCCGACCGTTCGCGTCGCCTGTGGCGACTGCTCCGGCTTGGCAGGAGTGAGGGGACTCGAACCCATGACCCTCGGTTTTGGAGACCGATGCTCTACCAACTGAGCTACACTCCTGTATGCCCGAGCCGCAGCCAGTAACCCAACATAGACGTGGCTTCAAGCCACTGCGCGGTCCGAATCGAACAGCAGGCGGGCTTCGCTCGCCGGCATGGGGCGACCGAAGAGATAGCCCTGAACCTTGCGGCAACCCAGGCGTTTGATCGATTGCAGCTCGGCATCGGTTTCGACACCTTCGGCCGTCGTGCTCATGTTCAAGCTACCCGCCATCGCCACGACGGCACGGACGATTGCCACGGACTCGGGTATGTTTTTAGCGGCTCCTTGCACGAACTGGCGGTCGATCTTGATCGTGTTGAATTTGCATTTCGACAGATAGCCGAGCGACGAATAGCCCGTGCCGAAATCGTCGAGCGCAAGCCGGACGCCCAGTGCAAGCAGTTGATCGAGCACTGCAATAGCACCGGTGCCTTCGCGCATGAAAACACTTTCAGTGACTTCGAGTTCGAGCCGGTTGGGCGTCAGGCCGCTGTGCGAAAGCGCCGAGATTACTGACGTGACAAAACTGGCATCGGTCAGCTGTTCGGCTGAGACGTTGACGGCCACGCGCACCGTTTCCGGCCAGCGCTTGGCTTCGGCGCAGGCCGTCCGCAACACCCATTCGCCGATCGGACCGATCAGGCGGGCATCTTCGGCGACGGGCACAAATCGAGCGGGGCTGACATTGCCAAGCTCGGGATGATTCCATCGCAACAGTGCCTCAAAGCCTTCGATCATCCCGCTTTCGACGCTGACGACCGGCTGATAGTGTACGAGAAACTGATTGTTCTCGAGCGCCTTGCGCAGCGCTATTTCAAGAACGCGCCGTTCCTCGGCTTCCTGGTGAAGCTGCGGCTCATAGGCATTGTGCGACCCGCCGCCCTGATCCTTTGAGCGATAGAGCGCGAGGTCGGCAGAACGGATCAGCATTTCAACCGAGCGACCATCGCGTGGGCCGACGGCCGTGCCGACCGATGCACCGATGTAAAGCGTATGCTGGTCAACCTCGTAGGGCTTTGACAGCGCTTCAATGATTCCCCGTGCCAGCCGCTCAAGTTTGTGGTGGTCGCTCGCGTCGAACACAACGACACCGAATTCATCGCCACCGAGGCGCCCGCAAACATTGCGGCCTTCCATCATCGATTTCAAACGGTCTGCCACGCGTGTCAGCAATCGATCGCCGACCGGATGGCCAAGCGTATCGTTGACGGCCTTGAAGCGGTCCAGATCGATCATCATGAATGCGCATTTGCCACGCCAGCGATCCGCTTCCGCCATCGCTTCGCCGAGTGCTTCGGTAACCTGCAACCGGTTGGGCAAACCGGTTAGTGTGTCGAAACGCGCCATATGATTGATCTTGTCGGCACTGCGGCGCTGCGCTGTGACGTCCGAACCGACACCGCGAAAGCCGAGGAAGGAACCCCGGTCATCATAGCGTGGCGATGCGGATAATTCCCACCAATGTACTTCGCCCTGGATCGTTACCGGCAGAATGAGGTCAGAGAAGCTCTCACGCTTTTTGAGTTTTTCGGCAAGTTCGCGGAGCCCGGCGGAAAAATTCCCGGCTTCCCACGCGTCGCCTGCAAGTATTTGCAACAACGGCTTGGTTTCAAGCGTTTCGGTATCGACGCCGAGTGCAAAAGCGAAGCGTGAACTGACATGGGTCAGACATTTCGACGCGTCGGTTTGCCACATCCAGTCCCCGCCGGAGTCGTCAAATTCGCGCAGCAGCAAACTCACGACTTCAGTTTTTTCCGCGAGCGCGAGGTTGGCGGCTTCGTGGATCACAAAAGTCCGGCCCGCGTAAAGGCAGCAAGCCGTCAATCCGATCGTGAAGCCACCGCCCGTAATCGCGACCCACGGCAAGCTCAATTGCCACGCCATGGTTGAAACCGACGCGCCGAGAATGATCAGAAAAAACGCGCTGGCAAGGGGTGCGGCAGACAGCCCGAAGGCCGCTGCTGCCATCATCGTCGTGATCGCCGCCCAGACCAGCATAAGTTCGCCAGGGCCGCAATATTTGCCGAAAACGAGCGGCAAAGCGCCCCAGCCGACGCCTATTGCCGTCGACCACGATGTTTCCCGATGAAGTTCGCGCAGCGTTGCTGTTTGATACTGCCACCGCCGGTGCCGCAGTTTGTGGAAGGCCGACAGGATCGCAAGCCCGCCAAGGCCAAGCGTCCATATGATCAGCTGCAGCATGGGCACTTTGTTCATCAACACCGCAAAAATGTAGGCAAGAACAATAAGATTTGTGGCAAGCCGAACGGGCGCGAGTTTCTGGATAACGTTAATCTGTTCGGCGCGCACACGCCCCCAATCGGCGTCCTTGGGTTCGGTAAGGCCGAGCACGGTGCGCCAATCGGGCACAGTGGACGCAAGAGCGGGAGCAGCAGATGATTTCGACACAGTCGGAGCGTTAGCGCCGATAAGTTAGCGTATCGTAATCAAGATGTTATTTTTGTCAGCCATTCAGGCAGCGAGCGCATAAGGCTGAATTTCGCCTGAAAGATACTGATTGCGTGCCTTTGCACGGCTCAGCTTGCCCGAACTTGTGCGTGGCAAGGTCCGCGGCGGCACGAGCTCGACAACACAATTCATACCCGTGATCGACCGAACTTTATCGCGAATTGTCTGGCGTAATTTGGTCCGCTCTGCTTCGTCTGTGGTGCGGCACTGGACGAGAACAGCCGGCGTTTCCTCGCCGCCGGCCGCCGTTACTGCGAACGCGGCGATATCACCCGACTTGAAGCCGGGCAGCTGCTCCACGGCCCATTCGATATCCTGCGGCCAATGGTTTTTACCATTAATGATAATCATGTCTTTGGCGCGACCTACGATGTAGACATAACCGTCGGACAAATAGCCCATATCGCCGGTATCGAGCCAGCCTTCCTTCATGCAGGCCGCGGTCGAAACGTCGTCACGAAAATAGCCTTCCATGATCGATGGACCCGATGCCCAGACCTTCCCGATCGCGCGCTCGGGCAATATTATGCCATTTTCTTCCCGTATCTCAACCGCCATATCCTTGACTGGTTTGCCGCAGTTCACGATTGCCCGGAACCGCTGGGGGCGGCCGGCTTCGGCGCTGCCGCCGGAAAGTTCGGTCTCGTCGACCAGTTCGACAACAATACCCTCGCCCGGCGGCATGATCGACACGGCAAGCGTCGCTTCGGCGAGACCATAGCTCGGCAGAAACGCCGATGCCTTGAAGCCCGCAGCGCCGAACGCATCAACGAATGCCTGCATGACGTCAGGCCGGATCATGTCGGCGCCGTTGCCGGCAACACGCCAGCGTGACAGATCGAACCGGTCCGCCGGATGGCTCTGGCTTGAGATTCGCCGCGAACATATGTCGTAGCCGAATGTTGGCGAGTAGCTGAGCGTGGTGCCCGTATTCCGACTGATCAAATCGAGCCATGCAAGAGGGCGACGGGCGAAATCCTCCGTCTTCAGATAGTCAGTCGAAACCTGGTTGGCGACCGGGGACAACAGGCATCCTACCAGTCCCATGTCGTGATACCACGGCAACCACGAAATGCAGCGGTCCTCTGGTTGAAGATCCATCCCATGCGAATGCGCCGAAAGATTATTGAGCAAGGCCCGGTGCGTGACGGCAACGCCATGGGGAAATCGCGTCGATCCGCTTGAATATTGAAGATAGGCAACATCATCGGAAAGGGCGGCAGGAAGATCGCTTGTCGGCGCTTTGCGTTTAGCAAATCTCTCCCAGTCGATTGCGACCGTTCCGGCTTGATTTGCCGCATCACTCGCCATTGATTGCAATTCTGCGGGACAAAGCAGCAAAACGGGGTCCGCGCTTTTCATCTGTACCGCGATTTGATCGATATAAGAATCCCGACCACCGAAGGAAGTCGGCAAGGGTAACGGCACTGGCCATGCGCCGGCATAAATACATCCGAAGAACAACGCGGCAAATTCCGGACCGGTTTCTGCAATCAGGGCGACACGATCATGCGGCTTGATCCCGTGGGCAATCATTCGGCGGGCCATCGCCAGCGCATCGCTGCGCATTTCCGAGTAGGGATAGGCCCGCGCGAGATTGCCACGTGGATCGTGGAAATTCAGCCCGCGTTCGCCTTGCGCCGCATAGTCCAGCGCAGCGCCTAGCGTTTCAAAATCCGAAAAACGACGGTGCAATCCATCAAGTGTTGCCGTCGGCATAATTAATGCCGGTGGTCGGTCAATGACTTGCTGCAAAATAAGCGCTCCAGTTGCTACTCGCTTCAGGCCATCTCGTTACAGACGGTTATCGTTCCACAATCCTGCGCGACTGTGGCACAATCGTGGCACATGTCTTCTAACCGTCATACCAAAATACGCAAACCGCTTGATTCGGATGCATTGGGGCGGCTCGCAATCCATTATGTCAGCCGTTATGCGACAACATGTGTCAAACTGAACGGTTATTTGCGACGCAAAGTTCAGGAGCGCGGATGGTCCGGAGATGAACCCGCCGATTATGACGCGATCGTCGCGCGCTGTGCGGCACTGGGTTATGTCGATGATCGTGTTTTTGCTGAAACACGCGCAGCGTCGCTGGGCCGACGGGGGTATGGCGCGCGGCGGATCGGGGCTGCTTTGCAAGGCGCCGGCATATCGCGTGATATTGTCATTGACGTCATGCCCGACGATGAAGCCAAGTTCGCAGCTGCCGAAATCTATGCGCGGCGCAAACGGATCGGCGTTTTTGGACCCGCACATGCCGACGAAAAGCTCCGCAATCGCCAGTTCGCCGCCATGTTGCGCGCGGGGCATGGCTTCGACCTTGCCAAGCGCTTTGTTAGTGCGGTATCGCGCAGCCTTGAGAGCGAGGATCGCTGAATCGTCGCCGCGTCGCAAAAATATGTCCGATGCGCTGCGGGGGTAGTGACATGAATGCGCTTAACGATGGCCTGGCCGATACTGCCATGGTCGAACTTTCGATTACGGATTCATGCGCTCAAGGCGCTGGATCCCAACGTCTCTGTGGTTTGGTCAAATGGTTCGACGCCACGCGCGGTTTTGGCTTTGTCGCGACCGATGGCGGCGATGTTCTCGTCCATTTTTCTTTGCTGCGCGACCATGGCCGACGCGTCCTACCGGAAGGCGCAACCGTCGAATGCGAAGCCGTTCGTGGACCGCGCGGTCTGCAGGCGACGATCATCATTTCCATCGACGCCTCCACCGCGATCGGCCCTGACCCGGAGCCGTATCCACGCGATCGCGCACCACGTAATGTCCGTATTTCGCTCGATGACGCGGGGCCCGTTGAACATGTCCGCGTTAAATGGTTTAACCGCTTGAAAGGCTACGGCTTTGTCGTCCGCGATGCAGGCGGCGGTGATATTTTTCTGCACATGGAAACGCTCCGCCGGGCGGGAATTCTCGAAGTTGTCCCCGATCAGGACTTGCATGTCCGCATCACGCCAGGCGACAAGGGCGCACAGGTTGCCGAGGTAGAACCGATTTGATCAAGCTGAGAATGCTGGCAGCGGTGGCTCTTGCCACTGCAGGATTGGCAGGGTGTCGCGCCGGAACCCCCGCGGTGGCGGCAGTGTCACGCACCGTTCCGGTCGAAATAAGCGCTGCCGGAAAAATTCATAGGTTCAATATCGAAATGGCGCGAACACCTGCCGAGCAGGCACGTGGTTTGATGTTTCGTACTGAAATCGCGCCTGATGGCGGCATGATTTTCCCGATGGACCCGCCGCGTGCGGCCAGCTTCTGGATGAAAAACTGTCCGATCCCGCAGGACTGGTTTTTCATCCGCGCAGACGGCAGCATTGCGCGGCTGGTTGAAAACACCGTTCCCTATTCGCTCGAACCCGTCGGCGTCGATGAACCAGTCGCGGCTGTTCTTGAAATAGCAGGCGGGCGCGCGGCGGAACTCGGCATTACGGCTGCTGCGAAAGTCACGTGGCCGCGATAGGAATTGCGCAAAGCGCCGTGCGCGCTTAATCGACGCCGCATGAGCATCCTCGGTAAAGTCTTTACGTGGTGGAACGGTGCAACGATTGGCACGCATCTCGGGCTGCGATCCGCAAAGCGGATAGGCGAGGACGCACTCGGCAATATTTATTATGAGGGCAAGGCAATGCCAGACGGCCGCCTGCGCCGCTCGGTCATTTACAGGGGCGCGAATGATGCCAGTCTCGTCCCGCCCGAATGGTATGGCTGGCTTCACCATCAGGTCGATGGCCTGCCCGACGCAAGCCTGCCACCGCCTCGGCGCTGGGAAAAGGAAGCGCGCGGCAATCTGACCGGGACGGCGGCGGCCTACCGCCCGGCCGGAGCACTGGAAGCAGGCGGCAAGCGCGCTGCTGCCACCGGCGATTATGAAGCGTGGAGCCCGGACAGCCAATGACGCGGGCCTGGCTGATTGGCGGCACGGCTGCTTTGCTCGGCCTCGCCGCAGCAGCGCCGGCAATTCAGGGCGTTCTTGTCGGTCGTACTACTGGCGATCGGCCGATCACGGCCGTCGATGAGCCCGCGCTGACGAAAGCGCGCATCCCGACAGCAAGCAAGGCAACACCGATGGCCGAACGCGTGGCGACATTGGGCCTGCTGAACAAGCGTAATGGCTTGTCGCGCGATCTCACAATGAAGCCTGGTGATGCCGTTCGGATCGGCGATGCCGTAATCCGGTTGAAGGCCTGCGACCAGACCGAGCCGTGGGAGCGCGAACAACTGACAGGGGGCTTTGTCCAGTTGATCGTGCGCGGGGCCGATACGAAATGGCGCAAGGTTTTTTCGGGCTGGCTTTACAAGGAAACGCCATCGCTCAATGTCGTCGAGCATCCGATTTACGACGTCTGGGTCAAAGCCTGTGCGATGGCCCATCCCGACATCGGGCCGGATACCGTGGTAATTTCCGGTAGCAATGACGGCGCGCCGACGCGGCCGAAAGCCAGAAAGTCGCCGTTACCATTGGTCTCCCCAGTCGAAGAAAGCGCAGCGCCTAGCGAAACCATGTAGGCTTTGCGGCCGATTTCGATCGCGCCGAGTGAGGCAAGATGTGGCGTCATGAACTGGCAATCAAGCAAGGTGAAGCCGCCCACCCGCAAACGTGCAACAAGATGCGCAAGCGCCACTTTCGAAGCATCGGCCGCGCGGCTGACCATCGATTCGCCAAAGAAGGCGCGGCCAAGCGCAATGCCGTAAAGCCCGCCGACCAGTTCGCCATCGAGCCATGTTTCAATCGATTGCGCCCGACCGCCCCTATGAAGCGCGACGACCGCCGTCTCGATCTGATCGTTAATCCAGGTCGACGGCCGATCGGCGGCCGATTCGGCACAAAGCGTGACAATTGCACTGAAGGCTTTGTTCGCTGTGGTTTCGAACCTGTCTGACAGAAGGGTTTTGCGGAGTGATTTCGACAGATGAAATTTCTCGAGCGGGATGATCGCGCGGGTTTTCGGCTCGACCCAATAAACCGATTTTGCGTCGCGCGCGTCGGCCATCGGGAAAACGCCAGCGGCATAGGCACGCATCAGCAGTTCGGGATCGAGCAGGTGTTTCATGCGGCTTGATTACCGGGGACTGAGACGCGCCAATTTGCGCTCCACGCCGGTCCACAATGCTGTAAATGCGTCTGCTGCAGGCGTCTTTGCCGCAAATGCACCGACGGGTAACCGACGAACTGTCATCTGTTCGATCGTGCTTGCCATGGGAATGACAGGCCATTGCGGATCGGCCTCGAGCGCCGCCTTGTGTAGCAGCCGCCGTCGGTCGACCATGGAGAAAACGGGCAAGATCGGCGCATGGCCGCCATGTTCGCGGTCGAGATAGGCGACGACATCGTCGAGCGCGCGGCGCGACAGCGGCGAGGGGATGACGGGCACCAGAATAAGGTCCGCCGCACGCATGGCCTGTTCGCTGGTTTCAGTGAGCCCCGGCGGGCAATCAAGAATTATGCGGTCGTAAGTTTTGTCGAGGGTTTCGATCAGTTTCGAAAGCCGCTTACGTTTGCCCAACGAAAAGAACAGCTGGTCGAGGCCGCGCAGGCTGGTGTCGGCGGCAAGCAGGTCGAGACGGTCGATGGCCGTCGACGTAATGAGTTTGTGCGGCGCGACATCGCGCGTGAATATGGCCTGCGCCTTTTCCTTCTTCGCTTTGCCGTCGCTGACCAGAAAACTCGACGCAGCCTGCGGATCGAGGTCCCAGAGCAACGTCTGGCGCGAGGACTGAATCGCCGCGCTCCACGCCAGGTTCACTGCAAGCGTGGTTTTGCCGACACCGCCTTTCAAACTGTAGACTGCTATGGTCGCCATGATCGCGAAGTTAGCGCGGTCGAGGCAATGAGGCGAGCCAGTTTAGTAAGTCGGCGCTGCTCTTTTCCGGAATTTCTTCCATCATCAAATGTCCCACGTTGGGATAGATGATGATCCTGGCGTCCGGCAGCTGTTCTTTAAACCACCTAGCCGACGAGACCGGGATCAATCGGTCGTCGGCACCCCACATGATGAGTGTCGGCACCGGCGCATCGGGTGGGCCGCTGATCACCGGGTCGCGCGGGGTGGTAAAACGATTGATTGTTGCCTGCCGATTGCCGGGATAGCGCAGCAGTTCCCAATAACGATCGACGTTTTGCGGCGTGACCACTGCGGTGTTGGAAACTGATTTGCGCAGTCCCTCTTCGACCATCGAACGCGGGGTGATATGCAGCATGATGTCGCGGAGAAGAGGGGTCTGCGCGATGCGGAAGCCCAGCGGCAAATCCTGTGCATCGGGTTCGGGCTGACCGCTGGCATCGACCAGAACCAGCCCTGCGAGCTTCTCGGGATGCTGATGGGCATAGGTCCACGCGACGTTACCGCCCATCGAGTTGCCGACGATGACGAAGCGCTGGATGCCCAGCTTCGCGACAATCCGGTCAACGATTTCAGCATAGGCAACATGCGAATACCCGCCGACCGCGTGGGCGCCGGTCAAACCGTGTCCCGGAAAATCGAAGCGTATGATGCGATGGGTGGGCTTGAGACGTCTGGTCCAGCCATCCCATGTTTGCAGGAAGGAATTCGACCCGTGAAGCAGGATCACGACCGGGGCATCGCGTTGCCCTTCGTCGCGCAAGTGGACAGTCAACCCACCGCCTAAATCAACGAATTGCGAAGGCGAGCCGCCGTATTTCGCCCGCATGGCAACGACGTCTGTGTCAGGCGTCCAAAATACAACAACCGCACCGAAAATCAGCAAAAACACGCAGGCAAACAACCACTTAACGGTGCTTTTCACAACTTTACCACGTAGCGTTCCAATTCAGGACGTTAACCCACCCGCCGTTGTTAACCCTTTGTTAGGGCTGACTCAATCGTTCCAATCGGTCATCTCTTCCTCAAGCAAGCGATTTACAACGCGTCTTTCAGGGGATTTTGAATCATGAAGTATTTGAATTTTGCAGCAGCCATCACGACGCTGTCATTTCTGACGCCGGCGGCATCGCATGCTGCAACAACGGTCAAGATTACAAACTATGCATTCCCGGTCGGTTCGCAGACGGGGACGCTGCACTATGCCGGAAGTCCATTCGATAACCGAGGGGTTCATGCTGGCGAATTCAAGCTGACGGGGACCAATTTGACAGCGGGCGGGTCGGTCAGCTTTCTCACCTATTGCGTCGATATCTTCAATGCTCTGACAGTGCCGGGCACGTTCACGATCGCGCCGCTTTCGACGCTGTTCTCTGGTGCAAAGGCCACAAACATCACGAAACTGTTGGCGAACACAAATCCGGTGACGGCAAATCAATCGGCTGCCGTGCAGCTAGCGATGTGGGAAATCGCTTTTGAAACCGGACCAACGTACAATGTGAACAGCGGCGTCAATCAAGGCGCGTTTTGGATGACGGGCGGGACGAGCGGCAGCGCACGGACGCTGGCGAACACGTATCTGGCCAGCCTGTCGGGCTGGAGCGTGTCGACGACGCACCGTGCTCAATTGCTCTATTCGCGTACAAACCAGAGCCAGGTATTTCTTGCACCAATCCCCGAGCCCGGCACGTGGGCGATGATGGTGTTCGGTTTCCTGCTGGTCGGATCGACCTTGCGCCGTCGTCAGCCGATCTATGCCGTAACGGCCTAAAGTATCTCGCGCACCACATCCTGCGGGCGGCACAGGCGGACACCTTTTGCGGTTTCGACCAATGGCCGGTTTATCAGGATAGGGTGCGCGACCATCGCATCCAGAATGGCGTCATCGGTGGCAGCAGGATCGGTAAGGCCCAGTTCTTCGGCCGGCGAGCCCATGATGCGCATGCCGTCGCGCGGCGTTATTCCGGCCTTCGCATAAAGCGCCGAAAGCCGGTCGCGCGTCGGTGGATTTTCGAGATATTCGATCACGGTCAGATCGATCTCCGGCGTTTCGTTCAGGATCGCCAGCGTTTTGCGCGACGTGCTGCAGGCCGGATTGTGATAGATCGCTGCCTTCACGGCTGTTCCTCCAAAATAAGCCACCCGCTGACGAAATAGCCCGACGTCGCGCCGATGATCTGGGCGACGATAAATGCGGGCACATCGATCATGCGGATGCCGGCAAAACTGTCGGTCAATCCGCGAGCGATCGTAACGGCGGGATTTGCAAAGCTGGTGGACGACGTGAACCAGTAGCCTGCGACGATCCACGCCGCCACCAAAGCTGGAAGCGCGTCAGGCCGGAACCGTGCGCCAAGGCGGATCGTCATCAACAGCCCGAAGGTCGCTACCGCTTCGCCCAGCCAGATTGGCAAGCCTGACCGCGGTTTCGCGCCAACGTCAATAATGGGATGTCCAAACATCGCATGGGCGAGCATCGTTCCTGCAACAGCAGCCGCGATCTGGGCGATGATGATGACCCAACGCGATCGGCCGTCGGATAGTAACAGCGTCACCAAAGGGTTGAAATGCGCGCCCGAGATTGGTTGTAATAGGCTGATCAAGACATAAAGGATCGCCGCGGTGGCCGCAGTGTTCCCGAGCAAGGCGATCGCGTCGTTCCCATCCGCCAGCTGTGCAGCCATGATGCCCGATCCGATGACGGTCGCAACCAGCAGCGCCGAGCCGATGGCTTCTGCCGCGACAATACGGATCACGACTGTTGCGGCGCGCAGCATGAATTAGACGAAGCATGCGCCGCTTCCAGCGCATTGAGCTTGGCGTGCGCGACGGCCACCTGCATCTTGTTGCCGTAGGCGGTCGTTTCGCCATTGGTGAGAAACGTTTCCCAAATCACGCCATCGGGATCGGTGATCCAATTCTTTTCGGACTGCGCATAGCAACAGGTCGTCGCGCCTTCCTCCAGCACAGGGCGTCCTGCCAGTTTCAGCCGCTCGTGAACTTCGGTCAGCTCTTCCAGCGTCTCGACCTGGATGCCGATGTGTTCAACGCCTTTTGCCGTATGGTTTGTCGGCGTGATCGCAAAATTGACGCGCGGATCGTCGAGCATCCATTTGGCATAATCGGGCTTGTGTACCGTCGGTTCGGCAGCGAACAGCGTCGAATAGAATTTCACCGATTGGTCGATGTCATCGACTCCGATATGCAAATGCATCCGTTTCATGCTGTTTTCCTTTCCAGTTCAGCGTTGCACCCTGAGCCGGCGCAACAGTTTTCCATGAGGTAGCCGATGAGGGCATTCATGGCGGCAAAGTCGGCGGAGTAGATAAGCGAACGGCTCTTGCGAACGCGGATAACGAGGCCGTTGCGTTCCAACTGGGCCAGATGGAACGACAGTGAAGACGCGGGGATGCCAAGATGATCGGCAATCGCACCCGCAGCAGCTCCCGCAGTTCCCTGCTGAACAAGATAGCGAAATGCCTCGAGCCTGTGCTCCTGCGCGAGCGCGGCGAGAGCGCTGACGGTTGCTTGCGTTTCCATATTTCGACGAATGTCGAATTATATGGTTGATGTCAACCGTTATGATCAAATCGAATATTGCATGTAAACGGTATCGAGCAGACGGCCGAACTTTTCGCCCACCCGCTCCATGCGCCCGGCGTGGCGGAAACCGCATTTGGCATGAAGCGCGACCGACGCGGGTTCGCCGCCGCCGATAACAGCAATGATCTCGCGAAATCCGGCCTGCTCGGCGCGCTCGATCAGCACGTTCATGAGTTGGTTGCCTATGCCTTTTCCCACGGCATCGTGGCGCACGTAGATGCTGTTTTCGCAGGTGCGCGCATACGCAGTGCGGTCGCGAAATTGTGTGGCATAAGCGTAGCCAAGGACTTCGCTGGCCTGGGTGGCAAGAAGAAACGGCCAGCCCCGCGCGCTTATCTCGCCGATTTTGTGCGTCCAGAAAGCCACCGTGGGCGGCTCCACTTCGAAACTGGCTGTGCCAAGCAAAACGTGATGTGCATAAATGTCTGCGACGGCGGCCGCATCGTCTGCCGTCGCATCGCGGATGGTTACGCTTGCTGCGCCAGCCATTCTTCAAGCCATTTGATCGTGTAATCGCCGTTCTGGATATCGGGCTCGTTCAGCAGCGCCTGATGCAACGGAATGGTCGTCTTGACACCGGTAATAACGGTTTCCTCCAGCGCGCGGCGCAAGCGCATCATCGCGGCTTCGCGGGTTTTACCGTAAACGATCAGCTTTCCGATCATGCTGTCGTAATAAGGCGGGATGCGATAATTTGCATAAAGACCGCTGTCGAAACGGACATGCATGCCGCCGGGGGCATGGAAATAAGTGATCAGCCCTGGTGATGGCGCGAACGTCTTCGGGTCTTCGGCGTTTATCCGGCATTCGATGGCGTGCCCGACAAATTCGACTTCGTCTTGGGTTACCGATAGCGGCTTGCCTTCGGCCACACGGATCTGTTCGCGCACAAGGTCGATCCCGGTGATCATTTCGGTGACCGGATGTTCGACCTGAAGCCGGGTATTCATTTCGATGAAATAAAATTCGCCGTTTTCCCAGAGAAATTCGATTGTCCCGGCACCGCGGTAGCTCATGTCGGCCATGGCTTTGGCGACGATTCCCCCCATGCGCATGCGCTCGGCCGCTGTGATGACGGGGGAGGGTGCTTCCTCCAGCACTTTCTGGTGTCGACGCTGTAGCGAGCAATCGCGCTCCCCCAGATGGACCGCGTTGCCCTGTCCGTCACCGAAAATCTGAAACTCGATGTGGCGCGGATTGCCCAGATATTTCTCGATGTAGACCGTGGCATCGCCAAACGCCGCTTTGGCTTCGCTTCCCGCCTGCTGCATCAGACTTTCGAGATCGTCGGGATCGTTGCACACTTTCATGCCGCGCCCGCCGCCGCCCGATGCTGCCTTGATGATGACCGGATAGCCGATTTCGGCGGCAATGCGCTTGCCTTCTGCGCCGTCGGACACAGCACCGTCGGAACCGGGGACAAGCGGAAGGCCGAGGGCACCGGCCGTGCGCTTGGCTTCGACCTTGTCGCCCATCGTCCGGATGTGTTCAGGTTTCGGGCCGACAAAAATGATGTCATGTTCTTCGACGATGTCGGCGAAACGCGCATTCTCGCTTAGGAAGCCATAGCCTGGGTGGATTGCATCGGCGTCGCTGATTTCCGCTGCGGAAATGATCGCAGGGATATTCAGATAACTGTCCGCGGCCGCTGGCGGACCGATGCAGATCGCTTCGTCGGCGAGGCGGACATGCATGGCGTCGGCATCTGCCGTCGAATGCACGGCAACCGTTTTGATCCCCAATTCGTGACAGGCGCGGTGGATGCGCAGGGCAATCTCGCCGCGATTGGCGATCAGCAGCTTTTCGATAATCATTCGATGACCAGAAGCGGCTGGTCGAATTCTACCGGCTGGCCGTTTTCGACTATTACGCTGGTCACTTTGCCCGCACGGGGCGCTGCGATCGGGTTCATGACTTTCATGGCTTCGATTATCAGCAGGGTCTGGCCCTCGCTGACGACGTCGCCGACGGCGGCAAACGGCTTTGCGCCGGGTTCGGCAGCAAGGAAAACGGTGCCGACCATCGGTGACTTGACTGCATTCACGCTTGCCGGCGCAGGTGCGGCGGATGCCTCGGCGACGGGCGCTGTCGCAATGGGCGCGTAGCTCGCTGCAGGCGCCGACACAGAAACTTTGCGGACGACGCGGATTTTTCGATCGCCGTCCTGTACTTCGATTTCGGTCAAACGCGTTTCGTCGAGCAGCTCGGCCAGCTGCCGGACCAGCGCTGCATCGACGTGCATCGCGCTTTTGTCATCAGCCATATCGCACCCCTGTTGTTGGTTGTTGCCGCAAATGTCAGAGCTTTGCCGCTGCGTCCAGCGCAAGCGTATAGCTGTCGGCCCCATGCCCCGCAAAACAGGCAACGGCGGCAAGGCCGACATAGCTCAAATGGCGGAATGCCTCGCGCTTGTGCGGGTCAGAGAGATGCACTTCAATAACGGGCACCGTGATCGACTTGATCGCATCGAGAATTGCAATCGAAGTGTGGGTGTATCCACCTGCATTGAGCAACACGGCCTTTGCTCCCATGGCGTTTGCTTCATGCAGCCAGTCGATCAGATGCCCTTCGTGGTTGGACTGGCGCATGTCGATGGTCAGGCCAAGGCCGCGTGCCTGATCCTCGAGCCGCCCCGCAATGTCGTCGAGCGTGTCCGATCCGTAAATTTCAGGTTCGCGTGTGCCCAGCATGTTAAGATTGGGGCCGTTGAGGACGAACACGGTCGACGCGCTCACCCCATCAACTCACGCACATCGGTGAGCCGTCCGGTCACAGCGGCGGCGGCTGCCATTGCCGGGCTCAGCAGGTGCGTCCTTGCCCCCGGACCTTGCCGCCCGACGAAGTTGCGGTTGCTGGTCGACGCACAGCGTTCGCCCTCTGGCACTTTATCGGGGTTCATGCCGAGGCATGCTGAGCAGCCGGGTTCACGCCATTCGAGGCCGGCTTCGATGAAGATGCGATCGAGGCCTTCGGCTTCTGCCTGCCGTTTCACCAGACCCGAGCCGGGGACGACGATTGCCCATTTGACGCTTTCCGCCTTTTGCCGCCCCTTGATGACGGCGGCGGCGGCGCGGAGGTCTTCGATGCGGCTGTTGGTGCAACTGCCGATAAAGATATTTTCGACCGCGATATCCTGCATTCGCATCCCCGGCGTCAGGCCCATATAAGCGAGTGATTTGGCGGCGGCTTCCTGTTTGCCGGGATCGGCAAAGCTCGTGGGATCGGGAACACGCCCAGTGATCGAGATCACATCTTCGGGGCTCGTTCCCCAAGTGACGTTTGGGCCGATGATGGCGGCGTCGAGGACAACGGTTTTGTCGTACATCGCACCCGCATCGGTGGGCAGGGTGCGCCAGTATGCAACCGCTGCATCCCAGTCCGCGCCGGTTGGAGCCATAGGGCGGCCCTTGAGATAGGCGAATGTCTTATCGTCGGGGGCGATCAATCCCGACCGTGCGCCGCCCTCGATTGCCATGTTGCTGATGGTCAGCCGGCCTTCGATGCTGAGGTCGCGGATGACCGGTCCGGTAAACTCGATGACGTAGCCGGTACCGCCGGCTGCGCCGATTTTGCCGATAATGGCCAGCACGATGTCCTTGGCACTGACACCGAAGCCGATCGTGCCGTCGACGCGGACTTCCATCGTCTTGGACGGCGCGAGTTGAAGCGTCTGTGTCGCTAGGACATGCTCGACTTCGCTGGTGCCGATACCAAATGCCAAAGCGCCCAGCGCCCCATGTGCCGCCGTATGGCTGTCGCCGCAGACGAGCGTCGTGCCGGGCAGGGTAAAGCCCTGTTCGGGGCCTACAACGTGGACAATGCCCTGAGTCGCCGCATTTGCGTCGATATAGGGAACGCCGAACGCGGCGACATTGGTTTCCAGCATCGCAAGTTGCTGCGCGCTTTCGGGGTCTGCGATGGCGACGCGATTGCCGGCCGAATCAATCCGCGCGGTGGTCGGCAAATTATGATCGGGCACGGCTAGCGTCAGGTCGGGACGCCGCACGTTTCGACCCTCGCGGCGCAACCCTTCGAATGCCTGTGGACTGGTCACCTCATGGACGAGGTGACGGTCGATGTAGATGATGCACGTACCGTCGGAGCGACGTTCAACGACATGATCGGCCCATATTTTTTCGTAAAGTGTCCGTGGTCTGCTCGCCATACCCACGCATTAGGACCGGAACTGCGCCGCAATCAAGCCGTGCGGTAATCGGCCGTTATCATTCCGGAGGCAGCCAATTCGTTCTCGTGCCCGACTTCGCGCCAGCTTTCGGCGAGCGCTTCGGCTTCCCATTGCAGCATCGCCGGTTTGGCTAGGATCATCTTTACCCACGCGCGTCCCGCTTCTCCGACATCGAGACCATAGGTACGAACGCGGTAAGCGACGGGCGCAAAAAACGCATCGGCAGCTGTGAACTTTTGCCCGGCAAGGAACGGTCCGCCAAATCTGGTGAGCCCCTCGGCCCACAACTCGGCAATCCGCGCGATATCGCGGACAAGCGCTGGCCGCATGGCATTGGGCTTCACGCGCACGCCGACATTCATCGTGCGATCACCGCGAAGTGCCGAAAACCCGCCGTGCATTTCGGTTACCGCACACATCGTCCAGGCACGGGCAGCGGAATCGGCGGGCCAGATGCCGTCGTGCCGGTCGGCGAGGTAAAGCGTGATCCCGAGCGAATCCCAGATGGTGGTATCGCCGTCGATCAGGCAGGGCACCTGGCCCGTTGGTGAGAATGCCCGGAATGCCCCATAATTGCTGTCTTGCGCAAAGGGCTCGATCTGATCGACGAACGAAATGCCCAACATTTTCATCAGCACCCACGGGCGCAGGCTCCAGCTCGAATAGTTCCGGTTCGCAGTGATCAGGGTGTAACTCAATTCGCTCCTTTCAGCTGAGTCATCAAAAAGGCCGCGCTGTCATCGAGCACGGGCGCTTTGCTGCGAAAGGGAAGCGAGAGTGCCATCGCAATATCTTCATGGCCCAGCCCCTCATACTCCTTTTCAACAGCGATCGCGCCAACGGCCTTTAGTGCCTTGAACAAATTGCGGGCGTTCTTAGGGCGGACAGTCGTGTCGGCTGTGCCCGTGATCAGCATCATCGGCGGCGCTTCCTTGCGCGCGTAATTTAACGGCTGCGTTTCGGCAGGATTTGGCCACTGACCCATCGCGGCGACAGAGCGTCCGGTAAACGGATAGAAATCATACGGTCCCGATAGCCCCACGGCGGCCTTGACTGAACCCGGTACTCCCGCGGCTGCCAGCCACTGCGGATCGAGCGCCAGCATTGCTACGGAATGGGCGCCTGCCGAATGACCGACAATGGCAATGCGGCGCGGGTCACCGCCAAAGGTCGCAATATTGTCGCGCGTCCATCGAACGGCGTCGGCCGCGTCCTGAACGAATGCTGGAAACCTGACCTGCGGCACTTTTCGGTAGTCGGGCACGACCACGACGAAACCCTTCGAAGCATAGGCGCGTGCCGCCCAGCCATACTCGTCGGCGCTACCCTTTACCCAGCCGCCGCCGTAGTAAAAAATGGCAACCGGCGCCGTCTTCGCGTCTCCTGCGCGCCAGACATTAAGTGTTTGACCGTGCTTGCCGAAGGGAACAGCCCGGGCAACTTGTGTTCCGCCCTCGCCCGGCCAGATGCGGTCAAGCGCATCGAGCAGCGCCGGGCCCGAACGGGTGTAAGCAAACGCAGCAACTGCAGCGACCACGACGAAAGCAGCGAAAATCCATTTCATCACTGCCTTTTAGCTCTCGACAGCGAGCCGTCTAGCCAGAGCTTTCGTCGATATCCTGCACAGGTTTTACCTTGTCGAGGCCAAGCCAATCGCGCCGCTGAAATCCGTATAGCCGGTCAAGCATTTCCAGTTGAATACCGACCGGACGTCCGCTTTGCGAGTTCCACAGCAGCGCGATCCCCGATTGCGTTACCGGATCGAACAATACTGTCGCACGGTAGCCCATGACGGCACCCTGGTGTCCGACAAGCCGGTGCCCACGATAGTTATAGTCGCGCCAGCCCAGTGCATATTGCGATGAGCCCATAGCCTGATTGAACATGCCGTTGCGCCGGTTCGCATCGACCCGGGGCGCATGAATGCGGTCCAGCACAGGCTGGGAGATAACTTGCGGCGCAGCCCCCATTTGAGCTTGCATCCAGCGCGCAAGGTCAAGGATCGAAGAGTTGACGCCCCCTGCTGCCGGCACGCGATAGTAGTTATCGTTAACGGCCACTGTCCGCCGACCGACATGCGGCTGTGCCCAACTTTTCGAAGCGATCAGTCCCGCGCGGCTGATGCTCGCATCCGTCATGCCGAGCGGCGTGAACAGTCGCTGTGCGACAACTTGGCGATAAGGCCGACCGGTGACGTTCTGCACGATTTCGGTTGCAGCATCGAAGGCGACATTCTGGTAGGCATGGCACTGCCCGGGGGCACAAAGCGGTGCAAGCGTTGCATACATTGAACGGAGCGTGCGTGGATCAGCGCCCCCTTCAAGTTTGCGATCGAAGGCGTTGCGCGTGACGCCAAGACGATGCGACAGCAAGTCGTCCACGGTCGCGCGCGTTTCACTGCCCATCGGCAATTTTAGTGTCGTGGCATAGTCCGAAATCGGCGCACCGAGCGAAACGCGCCCTTCTGCTGCCAGTTCGCCTACCATCGTTGCAGCAACGCCTTTGGACAGCGAAGCCCAGCGAAAAACCGTGCGTGTGCTAATCGGATCACCGCCGATCGCGATTGTGCTGCCATAACCCTTTGCGAAAGAGATTCGACCATTTTCGATCACCGCGACCGACAACCCAACCATCGACGGATCAGACATCATGCCAGAGACACGCCTATCGAATTCTTGATAATCGATGCGGTTGGTTACGTTCGAGCCGGACCACCATTGCCCGATCTTGCGCGCAACACCGTCAGCCTGCGCCGTCTGCACGTCAGTGTTTGCGGCGGTAACCCACTCCGCGCTGCCGATCAGCGCCGCACTACCCGCAACGAACAACGCCAAACTTCTGAATTTTTCGCTTATCGCCACGTGATGCGTCGCTCCTGATGCCTTTGGATAGAGTGAAACAGGTATATGGGTGTTGAACAACCCCAAGAGGACTCGACTGGCCGTGTTGGATTCACGTCCGGTCGTTGCGCAGCGCCAATTCAGGACAAATATCGCGCTGTCGTCCTTGCAGACACATCTTCTGCGCTCATGCCCGGCGCGATCTCGACGAGCCCGAACGGGCTGTTGTGGTTCGGCCGGTGGAACACGGCGAGATCCGTGATAATCATGTCGACCACGTTTTTTCCGGTAACGGGTAAGGTACATGCCGGAATGAACTTGGCGCTGCCATCCTTGGCATTGTGCTCCATGACGACGATGATTTTCTTGACGCCAGCGACGAGATCCATCGCGCCGCCCATGCCCTTGATCATCTTACCCGGAATCATCCAGTTGGCGATGTCGCCATTTTCGGCAACTTCCATCGCGCCAAGCACGGTCAGGTCGATATGCCCGCCACGGATCATCGCGAAACTGTCCGACGAGCTGAAATAGGATGACGATGGCAATTCGCTGATCGTCTGTTTGCCTGCATTGATCAGGTCGGGATCGACATCCTCGTCATAAGGGAACGGCCCGATCCCGAGCATTCCGTTTTCGGATTGGAGCGTGACTTCGATATCGGGCGGTACATGGTTGGCAACAAGCGTGGGGATGCCGATGCCGAGATTGACATAATAACCGTCCTGCAATTCGCGCGCTGCACGAGCAGCCATTTCGTCGCGGGTCCAGGGCATTATGCCACCTCCCGGTCGCGGACCGTTCGAAATTCGATGCGCTTGTCGTAAGGCGCGCCGCAGACCAGTCGTTTGATGTAGATGCCGGGGACGTGGATGGCGTCGGGATCGAGCGCTCCGACGGGCACGATTTCCTCGACCTCGGCGACTGTCATGTGGCTTGCGGTTGCCATCGGCTGGTTGAAATTACGTGCCGTCTTGCGGAAAATCAGGTTCCCCGACGTGTCGGCTTTCCAGCCCTTGATAATGCTCAGATCGGCCACGATTCCGCGTTCGAGGATGTATTCCTCTGGTCCGTTTGGGCCGTCGAATGACTTCAATTCCTTGCCCTCAGCGACGAGCGTTCCGACACCCGTTTTCGTGTAGAACCCCGGGATACCGGCGCCACCCGCGCGGCATCGCTCGGCAAGCGTTCCTTGCGGGCAAAATTCCACTTCGAGCTCGCCCGCGAGATACTGCCTCTCGAATTCCTTGTTCTCGCCGACGTAAGAGGAAATCATTTTCTTCACCTGTCGCGAGCGCAGCAGCTTGCCGAGGCCAACGCCGTCGATCCCAGCGTTGTTGCTGGCGATAGTGAGGTTTTTCACACCCGATGCCTCGAGCGCGTCGATCAGCCGCTCCGGCATGCCTGAAAGGCCAAACCCGCCACAGCAGATCGTCATGCCATCGCGTAGCAGGCCGGCAAGAGCGGCGGGTGCATCGGGATATACTTTATTCATGCGATGCGGGCCTCCTGCTGCGCCGCGGCATAGGGTGCTAACGGCGCTGTCGCAATCCCGAACCGACCGCGCTAAAGAGCCAACGACGCCTCCATGAAAGCCTTTGCCATGACCGATCGATACGCGCCCGACCTTGCACTTTTCGTCAATGGCAGCTGGCGCGTCGGGGAAGGGCGCGGTGCGCAGGCAGTCGTCAATCCGGCAACGGGGGATACGATCGCCGACGTTCCCCTCGCGAATGCTGCTGATCTTGATGAGGCACTCGAAGCAGCCGACAAAGGGTTCAAGCTGTGGCGTGGCACGGATGTCGAAACGCGCAGTGCCGTGCTTCGCAAAACGGCAGCATTGATCCGTGAACGCGCAGACGACATCGCGCGGATGCTGACGACAGAGCAGGGCAAACCGCTGGTCGAGGCACGTGGCGAAGTGATCGGCAGTGCATCGATGTTGGACTGGTATGCCGAGGAAGCCAAACGCGCTTATGGCAAAGTGCTGGTGCGTCCGGCGGGGCAGCGCTCGATCGTCATCAAACAGCCCGTCGGACCGGTCGCGGCACTTAGCCCGTGGAATTTCCCGGTATATCTGATGGCCAAGAAACTTGCCCCCGCGCTAGCCGCTGGATGCTCGGTGATTGCCAAGCCACCTGAGGAAACCCCCGCCTGCACCATGGCGCTGATGCAGTGCCTGATCGATGCAGGTCTGCCCGCTGGGGTCTGTCAGCTCGTTTTCGGGGTACCCGATACCATCAGCCGCCACCTGATTGCCTCGCCGATCATCCGCAAAGTCAGCTTCACCGGATCGGTTCCCGTTGGAAAGCATCTTATGAAGCTTGCAGCAGATGGTGTGAAGCGCGTTACCATGGAACTCGGCGGCCACGCGCCGGTGCTGATCTTTGACGATTGTGATCTTGAAAAGACACTGGACATGGTCGTGCCGCAGAAGTTCAGGAACGCGGGGCAAGTGTGCGTGTCGCCCACGCGCTTCTATGTGCAATCTGCGATTTACGATGCGTTCATCGATGGGTTTGGGAAGCGCACGGCAACTGTCAAAACAGGTAGCGGCCTCGACGCCGACACCAAAATGGGTCCGCTCGCCAACGTCCGCCGACCTTCGGCAATCAGCGCGCTCGTCGAGGATGCCCGTGATAAAGGTGCGCGCGTCGTAACAGGGGGAGAGCGCGGCAAGGACGGGTTTTTCTTCCAGCCGACGCTGCTGGCCGACGTGCCCGTTAGTGCCGACATCATGAACAACGAACCGTTCGGTCCGGTCGCGGTGACGGCGAGGTTCGACACAGTCGATGACGCGATCGAAAAGGCCAACCGCTTGCCTTTCGGCCTCGCAGCGTTCGCTTTCACCGAAAACGGCCGTCGCGCGAACATGCTCGGCGATGCCATCGAAAGCGGGATCGTCGGCATCAATACATTTGCCATCTCAGTCGCTGACGCGCCATTCGGCGGGGTTAAGGAAAGCGGCTTCGGCAGCGAAGGCGGATCGGAAGGGCTGGACAGTTATATGGTGACAAAGGCAATCCATCAGGCATGACTCCGATACCGATCAAACCGCGCACCGGCGGCCGCGTTCTTGTCGATCAACTCGTCCTTCAGGGATGCGACCGTGTTTTCACCGTACCTGGCGAGAGCTTCCTCGCCGTTCTCGACGCGCTGCACGACACGCCGCAAATCCAGACCGTGGTGTGTCGACAAGAAGGCGGCGTTGCTTTCATGGCTTGTGCCGACGGGACGATGACCGGGCGGCCGGGGGTAGCCTTTGTAACGCGCGGGCCGGGCGCGACCAATGCGAGCATCGGCGTGCATGTTGCAATGCAGGACTCGCAGCCGATGATTCTGTTCATCGGTGACGTCGACCGCGGGATGCGCGACCGAGAAGGATTTCAGGAAGTCGACTTTACCGCGATGTTTTCGCCGCTGTGCAAATGGGCAAGCCGGATCGACGACGCGCGACGCATCCCCGAATATGTCGCGCGCGCTTATGCCGTGGCGATGTCGGGGCGACCGGGACCGGTTGTGCTGGCGCTGCCCGAAGATATGCTCTGCGATGTCGTCGAGGCGCGCGATCGCCCGCGCCTGAATCCGCCCGAACAAGACCCCGACGGCGCGGCGATGGAGGCGGTGTTTGCGCTGCTCAAGGATGCGGTTGCTCCAATCGCCATTGTTGGTGGCGGTGGATGGGATGTTGGCTGTGCGCATTATTTTGCAATGTTTGCGGGGCGGTTGGGCATACCGGTGGCGGGCGCTTTCCGTAGACAGGACGCGATCGACAACGCATCGCCGGTCTGGGCCGGTAATCTTGGTTATGGCCCCAACCCGAAACTCGTTGAGCGCGTCAAAAATTCAGATGTCATCCTGTGCGTCGGCGCGCGGCTGGGCGAAGCGACAACCGATGGGTATACGCTGATCACGCCTGATCATCCTGACCAGATACTGGTGCACGTCCACCCCGATCCGACCGAACTCAACCGCGTCTATCGTGCCGACTTGCCAATCTGTGCCTACCCGCATGAATTCGCCGAAATGGCTGCGCTGTGGACCGACGATGTGATCCCGTTCAAGGACGGGCGCGAGGCGCACAAGGAGTGGCTGGCGTGGTCAACGCCGGAACTGTTCGATACGAAACTCGACCTCGGCATGTGCGTCGCAGCAATGCGTGAGCGGCTTCCCGCCGACACGTTCATCTGTAACGGTGCGGGCAATTTCAGTGGCTGGTGGCATCGGTATTGGCGCTACGGAAGGCCGGTGTGCCAACTGGCCCCGACGGCAGGCGCAATGGGCTATGGGGTTCCGGCCGCAATCGCTGCCGCCATGCGTCATCCTGATCGCAAAGTCGTTGCGCTCGCAGGCGACGGCGATTTCCTGATGAACGGGCAAGAATTGGCAACGGCGATACAATATGATGCCGACCTGCTGGTAATCGTTGTCGACAACGGTGCCTACGGGACAATCCGCATGCACCAGGAGCGCGAGTTTCCGGCACGTGTCAGCGGAACGGCACTGACAAATCCAGACTTCGCAGCGCTGGCACGAGCTTATGGCGGCTGGGCCGAGACGGTGGAAACGACCCGAGAATTCGCGCCCGCGCTGGACCGCGCGCTGAAGCAAAAGGGCTTGAAGCTCCTTCACCTCAAAACCGATGTGGAGCGGATCTCAGCGGGAACGACGATCAGCGCGCTGCGCGCTCGCTGATCGTCGCCCTTTCGGCCGTTAATCGACCTGCCGTAATGCTATGCCAGACGCACGTTGCTGCTGCGACGACGCAATGAGATTCCGATGACCCCGAAACCAAGGATCATCATGCCCCAGGTTGCCGGCTCGGGCACAGCGCTGGTCGCCGTAAATCCGACCAGCGGACCCGCGCCGATCGTGTCGATGAAGCGCGTTGCACCCGTGCGCAGGTTAACCTGATAAAAGGCACTGTCGATGCTGAGATAGCCGAGGCCAGATGTGCCCGAGATATCGAAGCCGATCATATTCGAAGCCGTAAGCCCGACGCCGAGCGAACCGACTGAACGATACACGCCGCTGTTCGGCGCATCAGACGTCATCAAAGCATCAGTCACGCTGTCGATCCCGAATATGCGGGTCGACGTCGGCGCTGCGCGGCCCGCGACGCTGTTTGTGTAGGCCGTGCCCATCAATGCTATGGCACCGCCACCCGCACGGGTGATTGCGGTGTCGATGGTTGTCGCTCCGGTCGCGACATTCGCACGCAGGTTCTGGCCACCGCTGCCGATAATGCGGAGGCGATCCGGCACGGGGTTGAAATCGACACCAAACGACGATCCGCTCGGGACCGTCGACAACGTCGATACCAGCGACGCAATACCGGCGGTCGTCAGTGTGTAGATGCGACCGGTTTGCGAAACGCTGTAAAGCAGCGAATTTGCCGGCCGCATATCCAGGCCGAGAAGCCGGTCGCCCGCTGCAAGCCCCGTAATCGAAAACGAAGAGGCAATGGTCATCGGTGTCGCGGAATCGAACGTGACGATCTTGCCGTCGGTCGTCAAGCCGGCAATTTTTTCGGCGTTGGCAATGGAAACGGGCGCAAGCAGTATTACTGCTGTGGCCGCAAGTTTAAGGAAGCGGTTCATTGGATTATCCCCATATCTGGCGATCAATAACGATCGTCCGAGCTACGACGTCAGATGCGAGTCGGATGCGTTGCGAACGTGAAATAATTAAGCGCGGGTTAATGTCCTGAATTGGGTCAGATGAGCCCCGCCAGCGGCGAGCTTGGATCGGCATAGCGCCGCTGCCCCATGCGTCCGGCGCGATAGGCCATTCGACCGCTCTCGACTGACAGTTTCATGGCGCGCGCCATCATGATCGGGTCTTTTGCTTCAGCAATGGCCGTGTTCATTAACACGCCGTCGCAGCCCAGTTCCATCGCGACACTCGCATCGGATGCCGTGCCGACCCCCGCATCAACGAGAACCGGAACCTTGGCCCCTTCGACAATCAAGCGAATCATCACCCGGTTCTGAATACCAAGTCCCGACCCGATCGGCGCCCCCAGCGGCATGATCGCAACCGCGCCTGCACTCTCGAGCCGCTTCGCCATGATAGGATCATCTGAACAGTAAACCATCGGAAGAAAGCCTTCGCTCGCGAGGATTTCCGTCGCGCGCAGTGTTTCGACCATATCGGGATAAAGCGTCTTTGCTTCGCCCAGCACCTCGAGCTTGACCAGGTCCCAGCCGCCAGCCTCGCGTGCCAGTCGGAGCGTGCGAATGGCATCCTCGCCGGTAAAACAGCCGGCCGTGTTGGGCAGGTAAGTGATCTTCGCCGGATCGATATAATCCATCAGAACCGGCGCATTGCGGTCGCTGATATTGACTCGCCGTACCGCAACCGTGACGATTTCCGCGCCGGATGCCGCGACGGCAGCGGCGTTCTGTTCGAAATCCTTATATTTGCCAGTGCCGACAATCAGCCGCGACCTGAACGTGCGGTCTGCCACCGTCCAGCGATCTTCTGGCGAGCTGTCATCATGATTGCCGCCGCCGACGAATGTGACGATTTCGATATCGTCGCCATCCTCGACCTGAACGTTAGCGAGCGTCGAGCGCGGCACAATTTCCAGGTTGCGCTCGACTGCACATTTGGCGGGATCGAGCCCGAGTTCGTTGGCGAGATCGGCAAAACTCGATCCAGCGAAAATGCGCCGATGCTCGCCGTTAACCTTGATGCTGATCGTGTCGTCGCTGGACATGATGTTCCCGGTGATTCTGAATTGATGCCGCTGATAGGCGTCGTTGACCTTTGGAGCCAGCACGGTCTAACGAACCGCTATGCGACCCGTCACCACCATCGAAGGCCGTGCCTACCCATTCGGGCTGAATAATGTCGATACAGATGTTATTATTCCTGCAAAATGGCTGAAAACCGTGACGCGCGCGGGGCTGGCCAAAGGCGCATTCGAAACGGTGCGTGCCGAAGCCGGCAATGTCTTCGACGATCCAGCTTATGCAGGCGCATCCATCCTCTTAGCCGGCGACAATTTCGGGTGCGGATCGAGCCGCGAACATGCTGCATGGGCGCTCGACGACATGGGTATCACAGCGGTCATTGCGCCAAGCTTCTCGGATATATTTTCGGGCAATGCCTACAAGAACGGCATTCTGACCGTCGTTTTGCCGCAAACCGCAATCGACCGGCTTATGGCAGTCGCCGAAACGGATCCGATCCATATCGATCTTGAAGCGCAGACGGTCACGACGAAGTTTCAGGACCGCTTCGTGTTTGAAATCGATGCGTTCCGCAAGCAATGTCTGCTGAACGGAACCGACGAAATCGCGCTGACTCTGGCATCCGGCGCCCAGATCGATTCGTATGAAAGCAAGGTGGCGTCCGCGCGGCCATGGTTGAACAAGGGGCTTGCGGCATGAAAGCATTGTTGTCGATAGAAATGGGCGGCCCTGACACGCTTGTATTGAGCGAGATAGATGCCCCTATTGCGGGGCCGGGGCAGTTACTGGTTGCAGTCAAGGCATGTGCCGTCAACTATCCCGATGTACTCATCATCGAGGACAAATATCAGTTCAAACCCGCCAGACCGTTTGCGCCGGGCAGCGAAATTGCCGGTATCGTCGAGGCAGTGGGTCAGGGTGTCACCGGCTTCAAAATCGGCGATCGAGTCATTGCCGTGACAGGCCACGGTGGACTGGTCGAGCGGATCGCCATCCCGGCACTGTCAGTTTACAAACTGCCGCCCGATCGCAGTTTCGAAGACGGCGCAGCGCTGCTGATGACTTATGCGACATCGATCCATGCGCTTGTTGACCGCGGCCGGATCAAGGAAGGCGATGTTTTGCTCGTTCTCGGGGCAGCCGGCGGGGTCGGGCTGGCCGCTGTCGAACTCGGCGTCGCATTCGGCGCGCGCGTCATTGCGGCCGTATCGAGCGAAGAAAAGGCCGAAGCCGCGCGTGAAGCGGGGGCCCATGACACGATTATTTACGGCCAAGCACCGTTCGACAAGGAGGCATCGAAGGCACTTGCCGATGCGTTCAAGGCTAAGGTCGGTCCCGATGGCGCCGACGTCGTTTATGACGCCGTCGGTGGCGATTACGCCGAACCTGCTGTGCGCTGCATGGCCTGGGAAGGGCGCTATCTTGTCGTCGGCTTCCCGGCAGGCATCCCGAAGCTGCCACTCAACCTGACACTCCTCAAGAGTTGCGATGTGTGTGGTGTTTTCTGGGGCGCGTTCGCCGCGCGCAATCCATCGGCAAACGCAGCGCATGTCGCGCGGCTGTTCCGCTTGTGGGCTGACGGCAAAATCAGGCCGCGCGTTACCGAAGTGTTTTCGTTCGAGCGCGGTGGCGATGCGATCGCGGCGCTCGGCAATCGCACGGCAATCGGAAAGCTTGTCGTCAAGGTTGCCGATTAGTCGCGCGCCGCCTATTTGCAGGGACGAGGCACTCGAAGGATCGTCATGACCAACTTTTCTGACCGCGAAGCCGCGTTCGAAACCAAATATGCCCGCGACGAGGAAATGCAGTTTCGCGTGACCGCGCGCCGCAACAAGCTTGTCGGGCTGTGGGCTGCCGAAAAAATGGGGCTGACAGCCGCCGAAGCTGCGCCTTATGCAACCTCGGTCGTGCAAGCCGATTTCGAAGAAGCGGGCGATGACGACGTCGTGCGCAAGATCGTCGGCGATCTGGCCGCAGCGGGTGTTGAAACTGATACTGTCGCAATCAATGCGCTGCTCGCCGAGAAGACTGTCGAAGCCCGCCGTCAATTGATGGAATCACAGTAGATGGGCATGCCTGCCGGCGATATCGAAGCCATGATTGTTTCCGCGATCCCAGACGCGCGCGTCGACATCACCGACCTGGCGGGCGATGAGAATCATTATGCCGCGCGCGTGGTGTCGGAAAGTTTCCGGGGACAACCGCGCATCAAGCAGCATCAAGCCGTATACAATGCCCTCGGTGGGCGAATGGGCGGCGTGCTCCACGCGCTGCAACTGACGACCGCCGTACCCGAATAAGGATATCATCATGACCGACGCCATCCACGCCCGCATTGCCGAACTCGTCACGACGAACAACGTCGTCCTGTTCATGAAAGGCACGCCGCTGTTTCCGCAGTGCGGCTTTTCGTCGAAAGCGATTTCGATCCTCGATCACTTGAACGTCGAATATGAAACCGTCGATGTCTTGCAGGATATGGAAATTCGCCAGGGCATCAAGGAATTTAGCGACTGGCCGACCGTCCCGCAGCTTTACGTCAAGGGCGAATTCCTCGGCGGCAGCGATATCATGATGGAAATGTTCGAAGCTGGCGAACTCCAGGATGCACTCGCCGCATCATAAGGCTTAAGTCCGGGGGGACGAGACAATGCATGGGGGCAAAGACCGGATAAAATATCTTGACGGCTTGCGCGGTATCGCAATCATGCTCGTGATATTTAGCCATTATTGGGGCATGGCGGCGCCTGATATACTGCCATTCGGGGAAAAGTTCGGATCCATTCGCATCGTGCGTCAGGGTTGGGTTGGCGTTGAGCTTTTTTTCCTCATTTCCGGGTTCGTCATCCTTATTACGATTGAGCGATGCACCGACCTCAAGCAATTTTTGTACAGGCGGTGGCTGCGTTTGTTCCCCACGATGCTTATTGCAACGATCCTGACCTTGCTGTTCAATTGGACTGTCCAGCCCGTGCCGCGACTTGGCGGCAATCCTTGGTACGATGCGTTGCCAGGGCTAACATTCGTCGCGCCGTCATTTTATCAAATGGTTTTTAACGTCGAGATCAGATCGCTTAACGGCTCGTTCTGGTCTCTTTATACCGAAGCTGCGTTCTACGTTGTATTTGGCGCTGCCTTTTTTTTGGTTGGTTGGAAACGAGCCACAATCGCCATTTTTGCTCTTGGTCTCGTCGGCTTGCTCGGGCGTGAATTGTTGGCGGCGGCAGGTGTGACCGGCTTAGGCGCACGGGTGATCGAACCGTTCGAATGGACGGGATTCAAATTTTTCTTATGGTTTGTCAGCGGGATTCTGTTCGCGAAGTCACGAACACTTGAAAGTGATGTGATGTTCGTATCAGCCTGTTTTTTTGGCTTGCTGGCAGCCACTGTCGTAAGTCCGAACGCTTTGCCGCTCGTTATGGATGATCGTTATGCGATGATTGCCGTTGTCCTCTTGTTCGCAACCGCGCTGAAATGGCGGGCGCTCCAACAGTTGCTGGAATGGCGCCCGCTGCTGTTCCTCGGCGCGATAAGTTATCCGCTCTATCTGATCCATGATACCATTGGCCTGGGCTTGATCGTTCTGACGCATCGTTATGCCGCTGACATTCCCGATTTCCTTTTACCGTTGCCGACGCTGGTGCTGATGCTGATCATCAGTCATCAGGTTTTTCGCCACGTCGAACCAAGGTTGAAAAGGTCCATAAACCTGCTGAACACCAAAGTGTTGATGCCTGCACGTTAAGGTCATTTTTCCGGGCGAGGGCGGGTCAGTTTGCGAGACCAGGGGAAGCAGAAACTGACCCGCCACTCTTATCAGGCGGGGGACACCGCCGTCGGGACGTAAAACATTATGCAGACGCCGTGCCAGTTTGTGCCAATCGCCAAAATGCGCCGCTGACGATGGTTCATGAAAATTAACCTAAAGCTCAAATGTAAGAAATTCCGACGCTATCAAACTATGGAGCGACGACGAAACAAGCATTGCCCGCCGTCTTTAGCGCAACACACAATCGATCGGCGTCTGCACGATTGGCCAGCGGTCCGGCCTGCAGCCGCGTCATTGAGCCGGCTGGCACGACGAAACGCTGATAACGACTCAGGTCCGCGACGCTCAACTGAAGGCGACTCCAAAGCGCCGAAGCGGCCCCGGCACTGCGGAATGCACCGAGCTGAACGCGCCATGCGCTTTTGGCAGCGAGGGTCGGTCTCGGCTTGGCATCTGCCCCGACCGGCGCGTTTTCAGCGCTCGCTGGCTTCAACACAGCAGGCGTCAAACCAGCGGATTCGCTGACAGGCGTTTTGGCCAACGGCGTCATTACGACCGGTGTTCCCACCGGATCAGTGCTTCGGTCTTCCGCCTTGTCAAACACCTGCGCCAGCCGCAGCCCGCGCTGACGTTGCTCGGGCGGAATATATTTATCGAGCTGCGCGAGTCCGGCTTTCGCGGCGCTTACGTTAGCGGCTGCCGCGCGCGACATAAGCGCATAAGCGCGAACCCAATCCTTTTCCACCAAGTCGCCATTGAACAGCAGCGTTGCATAGACATATTGCGACTGAGGAAAGTTGTTGCCTGCCGCTTCCTCAATAAAGGGGATTGCCTCACTCCGGCGACCATTCTGAAAGAGTGTTAGCCCATAGGCATTGCGCGCACGTTCATGCCCCTGCTCAGCCGCTTTTTTGAACCAACTTTCGGCCATTTGCGGATCAACGGGCACGCCGCGACCAAGACGATAGGCCTGTCCCATATTATATTGCGCATCGGGATCACCAGCAACTGCCAACGGTCGCCATGCGCTGACGGCCGATGCAAAGTCCCCGCGCTGGTAAGCGTCGATGCCGGTTCTCACGTCGGCAAGCGCCGGTGCGGCAAGTTCCAGCACGGCGATCGTGCCCACAACCAAGATGTTCCGACTTCGCACTGAGGATGCTCCCGCTGCCAACCGGTTCCTTGCCACACAAATGGTTAATGCGTTCTTAGCAATCACGGCGAGAAAGTACCGCCACCGACGGCCAAATCGATCATGCCGATGTTAACCCTATCTTAGGCCCGTGCGTGGCAAAGACTTGGCCGAACGCAGGATTATCCAAGGACTCTAGATGCGCGTATTGGCAATGGCTTCGCAAAAGGGTGGATCAGGGAAGACAACCCTATCCGGACACCTTGCGGTGCAAGCACAGTTGGCAGGGGCCGGTCCCGTTGTCTTGATCGACATTGATCCGCAAGGGTCGCTGGCCGATTGGTGGAACGAACGCGAGGCCGAATTGCCGGCGTTTGCACAAACAACAGTCGCGCGGCTCCAGGCCGATCTTGAAATGCTCCGGCAACAAGGGTTCCGCCTCGCCGTGATCGATACACCACCAGCAATTACGATGGCCATTCAGAGCGTTATTGCAGTGGCCGAGCTGATTGTTATCCCCACGCGACCAAGCCCGCACGATTTGCGTGCCGTCGGCGCGACGGTCGATCTATGTGATCGCGCAGGCAAGCCATTACTGTTCGTGGTCAACGGCGCGACGCCCAAAGCCAAAATCACTTATGAGGCGGCTGTTGCGCTGTCGCAGCACGGCACGGTTGCACCGGTAACGCTCCATCACCGCACCGATTTCGCGGCCTCTATGATCGATGGCCGCACTGTTATGGAATGCGATCCCAAAGGACGTTCGGCAAACGAAGTCCGCGAGCTTTGGGAATATGTTTCGGATCGTCTCGAAAAGAACTTCCGCCGGACCGTGTTTTCAGCGCCGGGCGCAATGTCATCTGCTGCTGCGACGGCACCGCGGCCGGCTGCCGGGGGCTTCGGCCGCCGCGTGGTCGGGCAGTGAGAGGCGCGATGATGACAGAACCAAAGCCTCTCGCATCGCTTTCATCGACACTGCTAGCGCGCAAAGGTCAGGCAAAGCCAGCCATGCGCCCGCAAGGCTTTGCAGGATTCGGCATGGCAGCAGCCGCAGCGGCGCATGACGACCTGGGCTGGAATGATATGGGATTCGAGCATTTTCAGTCGTCGGCTGAAATTGTCCCGATCCATGCCAACATCGAACCCGAAGCACCGGCACCCGCTGTCGTCCATCGTCAGCAGCAAGCACTCGCGCGTGAGCTCGCCCCCGCTGCGCAAATAACGAAAGTCGTCCGGGCTGCACCGGGATCGAAAGGGAAAGCGGCTTTCACGCTGCGGCTTGATCCTGAACGTCACCTTCAGCTCCGGCTAGTTTGCGCAATCCAGCATCGTTCTGCTCAACAGGTCGTGATCGCGGCGCTTGACGCCTTTTTGAATGATCAACCTGCCGTGGCCCAGCTGGCTGCCTCAAAATCCGCCTCTAAGCGCTAAAGGATCCGACGATGATTTCGACCCGGTTCATCAAAATTGCCGTTTCTGGACTTGCTCTCGGCATGTCGCTGACTGGTGGTCAGGCAAGCGATGTCGCGCCGAGCACGTCTTCGGCCCAGGCAAAGCAGTTGCAGATCGCCGCTGAAGCTGCTGTCAAAGCAGACGTCGCCCTTTCGGCGCAGAATTATCGCAGTGCGATCCGTCTGGCGGAAACAGCTGTAGAATTTGCCCCGCGGAATGCAGCCTATCGGATGATACTGGCACAGGCCTATCTCGGTGCGGGGCGCTTTGCGTCGGCAGAAACCAGTTTTTCCGACACACTGACGTTGACGCCCGATAACGGTCGCGCCGCGTTGAACCTTGCATTGACGGAAATCGCACAAGGCAAGCGCGATCAGGCATTATCGACGCTTGCAGATTATCGGACGAAACTTGCAGTTTCGGATTACGGCCTCGCCGTTGGTCTTGCCGGCAACGTCGAGACAGCGATTGCCACGCTGGAAGACGCGATCCGTGGCGGTGATACCGATGCCAAGACACGACAGAATCTCGCTTTGAGCTATGCGCTGGCCGGTCGTTGGGCCGATGCCCGCGTCATGGCAATGCAAGACCTTTCGGGCAACGATGTGAACGATCGGATCGCGCAATGGGCAACTTTTGTACGGCCCGCATCATCCTATGATCAGGTCGCTTCCTTACTGGGCGTTCGACCTGCACAGGATGCGGGACAACCGACGCGCCTCGCGTTGAACGGTTTCCTCGACACTGCCGTCGCCGCCGCCGAACCTGCGTCGCTGCCAACAACGGAAACGCCAGTTCAGACGGCGTCTGCAGCGCCGCAGCCTGAAGCCGCTGCCTCCGACGCAACCGTGCCCGCTAACGTGACGCCATCGGGCGTGCTCATGGGCGAGCGTCGCGAAGTCGTTCAGACGCTGCCTGCAACCTACGAAAGCAGCGCTCGCGCAAACCAAATAGTCGGTGACGGTGTCCGTTCAGTAAAGCAGGCGGTGATTCCTGCTGCCAAGCCGCAACACACGATTTCAGGTGCGTTTGCACAACCGAAGCGCAGTTTCCGGAGCGTTGAGGCGGGCAGGTTTGTGGTGCAGCTCGGCGCTTTCGAAAATGCTTTGGTGTCGCGTGATGCATGGAAGCGGCTTTCGGTGCGTTATGCCTTGTCGCAGTTCGATCCAGCGAACAGCGCGACAAAAATCAGCGGTGCGACATTCGTGCGCCTCTCTGTCGGTGGCTTTGAAAACCGCGCCGACGCCAATCGGGTTTGCGCGCGGATTCTTAATGCGGGCGGGACCTGCTTTGTGCGCGGCGTGCTTGGTGACGCTCCGGCACAATGGGCGCAGGGTGGGATGCCAAAGTCAGTTCAGCCAGTCCGCGTCGCTGCCCGCTAACGGATCGTTCGACCGCCCTTGATCGTCCTCACGGCTTTACCCTGAACGGGAAGGCCGTCAAACGGCGTGTTACCTGCGTCGGACTGGAACGCGCCCGCCTTTATCTGCCACGGTTTGTCGGGATCGATCAGACATAGATCAGCCGGTGCACCGATCGCGAGCGTTCCCGCCTCGACATCCAATATCCGCGCCGGGGCTGCCGCTGTCATTTCGAACAGACGATCCATCGTGATGAACCCGTCACGGACGAGGCCAAGACCAAGTGTAAGCAGCGTTTCGGCGCCGGCCATGCCGGGTTCGGCGTCAGCAAAGGGGAGCCGCTTTGCTTCGGGTCCGCGCGGATCGTGACCCGAACATAAGATATCGATCGTGCCGTCCGACAGCGCTTCAAGGCAAGCCTGTCGGTCACTCTCGATGCGCAAAGGCGGCGAAAGCCGGGCAAAAGTGCGGAAGTCGCTGATAGCGATGTCCGAAAGCAAGAGATGCGCCGGCGTGATTCCGCAAGTCACGGGCAACCCGCGTGATTTGGCGCGTCGAATGCGTTCCAATCCCGCCTTGGTCGTCACCTGACGAAAGTGGATGGCGGCGCCGGCGTCTTCGGCAAGCATGATATCACGAGCGATCGCAATCGCTTCGGAAAACGCCGGGGCGGCAGGCAGGCCGTGGCGGGTCGCCGTTTCGCCGCTGGTGGCGACCGCATGACGCGTCAGGCCGCCGTCTTCGGCGTGGGCAATGACGGTAATGCCGAGCGAACCGGCATAGGCAAGAACACGGTGCATGACGCCCGAGTCCGCGATCCAATTGCGTCCGGTGGCAACGGCTTTTGCGCCCGCTTTTCGCATCAAGGCATATTCAGCAAGGTCTTTGCCCTGAAGCCCGCGCGTTGCAGCGGCGATCGGGTGCACCCAGAGATGCGGTTTGGCGGCAAGTGCCGCGCGCTGAACGAGTCCTGGATCGTCGAGCGGTGGCGACTGGTCGGGCATCAGCGCGATGCGCGTGATACCGCCAGCGGCACAAGCGGCGCGCTCGACCGCGAAGACCCCGAGGTCGACGAGGCCCGGCGCAACGATCAGCCCCTTGGCATCGATAACATCGTCAACATCGCGCATATCGAAACTGCCGCAAGCGGCAATTGTATCGTCGTCAATCAGCACGTCGATGCTGCCGCCGATGATCGCAATGCGGGTCATGCTCGGCGCCCGCGCGTCAGAACGTCGAGGCAGGCCATGCGCACCGCGACACCCATTTCGACTTGTTCAGCGATGAACGAACGTCCGGGTAAATCTGCGATGTTGCTTGAGATTTCCACGCCGCGGTTCATCGGGCCAGGGTGCATCACGATGGCTTTGGGCGCCGCCAGCGCGAGGCGTTCTTCGGTCAGGCCATAGAGCATGTGATATTCGCGTGTGGACGGGATAAACGCCCCATCCATACGTTCATTCTGAAGGCGCAGCATCATGACGACGTCTGCGCCGGCGATTCCGGCATCCATGTCAGTGAACGCCGTGACACCCATGCGTTCGATGTCGCGCGGCATCAGCGTGGCCGGGGCGACGACGCGAACTTCGGCAGCCAGCGCCGTGAGCGCCAAAATGTTCGAGCGCGCCACGCGGCTGTGCATGACATCGCCGCAAATCGCCACGCGGATATTGGCAATGCGACCGAAATGGCGACGGATCGTCAGCGCGTCGAGCAAGGCTTGGGTCGGATGCTCGTGACTGCCGTCACCGGCATTGAGGACAGGGCAATCGACCTTGTCCGCAATCAGTGCGACTGCGCCTGATGAGGCATGGCGGATGACGATAACGTCGGCGCGCATGGCGTTCAGGGTAATTGCGGTGTCGATAAGCGTTTCGCCCTTTTTCACACTCGATTGGGCCGCGTGCATGTTTACGACATCAGCGCCGAGGCGCTTTCCCGCTATTTCGAAGCTGAGCAACGTGCGTGTCGAATTTTCGAAAAAGGCGTTGATCTGTGTAAGCCCGTCGAGACGATGGTCTGATTTGCCGTGGGTCCGGTTGTGACCGACCCATTGGTCGGCTTCGTCGAGTAGAAATGCAATCTCATGCGGCTGCAGGCCCGCGATACCCGTGAGGTCGCGATGAGGAAACAGCGATGTCATTAAAGGGGTCGCTTAGGCGGCGCTGGCGAGCCGGTCAATCGCGCCTTGGAGAATGTAGGCGGCGGCGGCGCAATCGATGCGGACAGCGCGTTTGGCACGCGTGATATCGGCTTCGATCATCTGGCGCTCGACGGCGGCAGTTGACCAGCGTTCGTCCCAGAGAAGGATGGGAAGGCCAATCGCCTCCAGATTGCGGGCAAAAGCACGGGTCGACTGCGTACGCGGCGATTCGCTGCCGTCGAGGTTGAGGGGGAGGCCGATGACGATGCCTTTGACCTGTTCTCGAGCGATCAGCGCTTCGATCGCTGCCTTGTCCGCCGTGAATTTGGCGCGCGTCATGAGGGTCGCGGGGCTTGCGATTGTCCAATGCGAATCGCACAGTGCCGTTCCCATCGTTTTTGTCCCGACATCAAGCGCGACCAGCCGGCCGCGAGCCGGAAGCGTGGCAGCAAAGTTTGCAGCATCAGCGGTGGTCATTTTGCCTCGAATGATGCCAATCGCCGCGCGGCGTCGGCGCGTATGTTGGACCAGAACAGGCTATAGTCGAAGACGTGATAGTTATTGCCGGGGAGCACATAGGCGCTGATCCCTTGTGGCGGGCCGCCAATGAGCAGGAAGCCCCGGTCGTCGCAGCGTGCCGGGATCGTGCCGGGTTCGAGTGTGGCGGTTTTCAGGTCGATGCTGGGGATTGTCGCGCCGATGTTTGCCGAGGCGTTGGCAGCCGTGTCGGGTGTCCCCGTCAACGGATTGGTGCAAAGCATTCTGGTTCCGCGCCGCGAGGTCCCGTTGAAACCAACGGTCGCGTCGTAAACGGCGGTGACTTGGCCCGTCTCTGCAGGCTCAGCAAAGCTTTGCCAACTGAGAATGCAGCGCGCCTGATCTGCCTTTGTGCAGGCGGGAAGACCAAGAGCGGGCACGTCGGTTGCGACCGAGACCGGCCAGCCGACGACATACGCCGCTGCAATGCGCTGGGCGATGGTCTTGCCTGCGATGCGTTCGCGCAGGAGACGAAGGAGGTGGACGCTGCCCTGGCTATGCGCGGCGACAATGATCGGGCGATCGGGGCCGACGTCGGCAACGAATTGATCCCATGCCAGCGCAACGTCGGCATAAGCAGCGTCAAGCGCCTGTTGCGCCTCTGGCTGGGTCGTCAGAAACGCCCCGAAACTAGCCTGCCGATAGCGTGGAGCCCAGATGTCGCCGACACCATTGAACGGACTTGCCTGTCCTCGAATGAACAGCTCGGCGCGTTCGTTCGTCGTCGCGTCGCCGAGATTGGCGTTCCATGTCGTCGGGCGCGGCGTGAGGAAACTCGTCGGATGCAGGAAGAAGACAGCGGCGACATTCGACGTGCCAGCTTGGGGCGACGGTTTAAAGCCGGTCGGCGTCCAGAGCGCCGGATTGTTCAGGCGCTTGTCGGGATGGGCATACCACATGTTTACATTGGCATACCGATTGGCTGGCAAGCGCGGCGGCGGCGTGAATTCGACGCCGGGCACCATGACGAAGCGCATCAGCCGTTCGCTGAACAGGGACCAACCGATCCCTGCCACGAGGATCAGCGTAATGATGACAGCAATGATGATCAGGAATTTGCGGGCCACAGCGGCTCCCGTGTTGATGGTCGTTGGTGTTGCTGCTAGCGACGTCACGTATGTCAGTCGATAGCGCCACCGTCAGGAAAATTGCATCACTCGCCCGCATTGCCGTGACCGATGGCGACGTGGACGCAATGGTGCCCGAACTCAATAATATTCTTGGCTGGATCGAACAGCTTGGCGAGGTTGATGTCACGGGCGTCGAGCCGATGACGGCGGTGATCCCCAATGTTCTGCGGCTGCGCGACGACGTCGTGACGGATGGCGGCATTCGCGATCGGGTTCTGGCGAACGCACCGGCGGCGGAGCATGGGTTTTTCGGTGTGCCGAAAGTGATCGAATAGTGGCAAGCCTTACTGATCTTGGAATTGCCGCGATCCGTGACGGTGTGCGCGACGGTGATTTTTCGGCGCGCGAAGTTGCAACGGCTTTTGTTGATGCAGTGGCGGGGGCAAAAGTGCTCAATGCGTTTTTGGTCGAGACGCCCGAGCATGCACTGATTGCGGCGGACCGGGCGGATGCGGACCGGGCCGCGGGAACATTGAAGCCCATGTCGGGCGTACCGATCGGCATGAAGGATTTGTTCTGCACCGAGGGCGTGGTGGCGACGGCGGGGAGTCTGATCCTTGGCGGGTTTAAACCACAATATGAATCGACGGTTTCCGGCAATCTGTGGGCGGCGGGCGCGGGAATGCTCGGCAAGCTGAACATGGACCAGTTTGCGATGGGATCGTCGAACGAAACGAGCGCATTCGGCAACGTGATTTCGCCGTGGCGGCGGTCGGATGGCGGCAATGCGGCGCTGACGCCGGGCGGGTCATCCGGCGGATCGGCTGCGGGCGTTGCGGCGCGGCTGTGCCCCGGTGCGACGGGCACCGATACCGGCGGGTCGATCCGCCAGCCGGCTGCGTTCGTGGGGATTTCGGGGATCAAGCCGACCTATGGCCGCTGTTCACGATGGGGCGTGGTGGCGTTTGCGTCTTCGCTCGATCAGGCGGGGGCGATGGCCCGCGATGTCCGCGATTGTGCGATCATGCTGAGCGCGATGGCGGGCTTTGATCCCAAGGACTCGACGTCGCTTGATATTCCCGTGCCCGCCTGGGAGGCGGGGTTATCGGGTGATCTACAGGGGAAACGGGTTGGTATCCCAAAGGAATATCGGGTCGACAACATGCCGCCCGAGATCGATGCACTGTGGGAGCGGGGTATCGTGTGGCTGAGGGATGCCGGCGCGGAGATCGTCGAGGTTTCGCTGCCGCACACCAAATATGCACTGCCGGCTTATTACATCATTGCACCAGCGGAAGCATCGTCGAACCTCGCGCGCTATGATGGCGTGCGTTATGGCTTGCGGCATTTGCCCGAGGGCGCGGGGTTGCAGGATATGTATGCAGCGACGCGCGCCGCCGGGTTCGGGCCGGAGGTCAAGCGGCGGATCATGATCGGCACTTATGTTTTGTCGGCAGGGTTTTACGATGCCTATTTCACCCAGGCGTCGAAGGTGCGTGCCCTGATCGCACGCGACTTTGATCGGGCCTGGGCGCAGTGTGATTTGCTTCTGACCCCGACTGCGCCGAGTGCGGCGTTTGCGCTGGGCGAGAAAGCGGATGATCCGCTGGCGATGTATCTTAATGATGTTTTCACCGTTCCTTCTTCATTGGCAGGCTTGCCCGCGATGTCGGTCCCGGGGGGGCTGGACAGCAGAGGCTTGCCGCTGGGGCTCCAGGTGATCGGCAAAGCACTCGACGAACAGGGGGTATTCAACGCGTGCTTGGCAATCGAGAAACGGGCGGGTTTTTTCGCACGACCAGAGGAGTGGTGGAAGTAGCATCGTTGTTTTGGGCGGCATCAGCAGGAACTGGACAGCCGACGAGTGCGCTGGGCTTGGTTCGCCGAGCCCGGTCAATGAACCGGGCGCGCGTTGCGTCAAACCTTCTGGCGCCTCTACTTTTTGCGCCTACCGGTACGCTTGCCGCACGAACAGTCAGGCAGCGGCCTGAGCTCTTAACCCTGCACGAGGGTCCTTATATCAATGCGGACTGGAACGCTCACAACCGCGTGGCGAATGCGCGTGCGCATCTCGACGTTGCCGAAACAATCCCGGCCCTTTCGTTCGACGCCGATCAATCAATCGAGTTAGTAAATTTGCCATTCGGCGATGGTGAGTATCACCTTGTTATCGACAAGCCCCAATGGTTTACGCGTGAAGGCGTTGCCGCTCTGAACCTATTTTGGCGCAGGCACCGCGTTTTTACGTTGTCCTTTGCTTTCGAACGGTCAGGCTCTGATTTGATCGCTGTGATCGGTGGTATACAGGGTCGAAAACTTCCCCAAATTCTCGATCTGTACCGCAGCTTCACGAAAGCAGCGCACGGCATGCGCCCCCGCGATTTCATAATAGAAGCATTTCGGGTGTTTTGCCGCGCGCATGGCGTCAGGCGGATAGAAGCGGTGTCTGATAATTGTCGTCATCACCGGAGCTCCTACTTCAAACTACCTGCAAACCGATCTTTGCCGTTCAATTATGATGAAGTCTGGACGGAACGTGGCGGCATTCCGATTGACAACGCCTTTTGGGATATTCCGATTACGCAACAGCGGCGGGACGACGTGCCCGCTAGAAAACGAGCGCTATATCGCGAACGATACGCGTATCTTGACGCTCTCGATGTTGCTATTACCCGAGGTGTGGCGACAGCCAGACCGCTTTATCGGCCTGTGGCTTACTAAATTTTTGTTTTCACATTGATCGGACGAAGCGAATTACAATCTTGAACACTTATCGCATCAAAGGCGCGACGGGCGATTGGGAAGTCGTGATCGGCCTCGAGGTTCATGCGCAGATTACGTCGCAGGCGAAGCTGTTCTCGGGCGCGGCGACTGAATTCGGGGCCGAGCCGAATGCGCAGGTTTCTCTGGTCGATGCCGCGATGCCGGGGATGTTGCCGGTGCTCAATGCCGAATGCGTGCGCCAGGCAGTGCGGACGGGGCTGGCGATCGACGCCGAGATCAACCGCTGGAGCCGGTTCGATCGCAAGAATTATTTCTATGCCGATCTGCCGCAGGGTTATCAGATTTCACAGCTTTATCATCCGATTGTCGGCGAAGGCTCGCTCACCGTGGAAACTGATGAGGGCGAAAAGGTCATCGGCGTCGAGCGTATCCATATCGAGCAGGATGCCGGCAAACTGATGCACGATCAGCATCCGACGATGTCCTATGTCGATCTTAACCGCTGCGGCGTTGCGTTGATGGAAATCGTGTCGAAGCCCGACATGCGATCGCCCGCCGAGGTTGGCGCTTACGTGAAGAAACTGCGCGCGATCCTGCGCTATGTCGGCAGCTGTGACGGTAATATGGAGCAGGGGTCGATGCGCGCCGACGTCAACGTCAGCGTGCGTAAGCCGGGTGATGAATTCGGGACGCGGACGGAAACGAAGAATGTCAATTCGGTGCGCTTCATTCAGGCGGTCGTCGAATATGAAGCCAAGCGGCAGGTCGAAGTCATCGAGAGCGGCGGCACCATCGTTCAGGAAACGCGGTTGTGGGATCCTGACCGGAACGTGACACGCTCGATGCGGTCGAAAGAAGACGCGCACGACTATCGTTATTTTCCCGATCCCGACTTGCTGCCGCTGGTCCTGACCGAGGAATTTGTCGCGGAATGCAAGGCGAGCCTGCCCGAATTGCCCGATGCCAAGCGGGCTCGCTACGTGGAGGCGTTCGGCATAACGCCCTATAATGCGGACGTCATTACCGCCGATGTCGAAACGGCGCGCTGGTTTGAGGCGCTGCTTGCCGAAGGGGCGGAGCCGAAATCGGGAGCGAATTGGCTGACGTCCGAATTTTTCGGTGCGCTGAACCGGCTGGGCCGCGACATATCCGACAGCCCGGTCACGCCCGCAGGCGCGGCAGAATTGCTCAAACTGGTCAGCGACGGCACGATTTCGGGCAGCATGGCAAAGCAAGTGTTCGAAGCAATGCTCGAAACCGGCGATCATGCGGCAAAGATCGTCGAGGATCGCGGCCTGAAACAGACAAGCGACACCGGCGCGATCGACGCGGTTATCGCTGATATCCTGTCGGCAAATGCAGACAAGGTCGCGCAGTACAAGGGCGGCAAGGAAGCGCTCTTCGGCTTTTTCGTGGGACAGACGATGAAAGCCATGGCGGGGAAAGCGAATCCGCAGGTCGTAAATGAATTGCTGAAGAAGGCGTTGTCTTACCCGGCACGTCACATATGATTTAACTTGTACGACCATTGGGGGAACTTATCATGAAATCTGGATTGTTGTTTGCAGTAGCTGTTGCTTGCCTGTCAGCGCCAATAGCAGCTGAGACTTTGAATAATGATTCCGTGCTCGCGCTTCTGAACGCAGGGCTGGGCGACGAGGTTGTGATTGCAAAGATCAAAACTTCGCCGTCGAGCTTTGAACTGACGACGGATCACGTGATTGCGTTGAAGCAAAAGGGCATATCCGGTCCTGTACTGGCTGCGATGATTGCAGCATCCGCAGCGCCGACCCCTGTAACAATGTCGGTCGATTCACCCGATCCCATGGTGCCGCATCCATCGGGAATATATTTGGCGGGTCCAACGAAAATGACGCGTATTGAATCGACGACGACGCGACAGGCACGGACATCGGGCATGTTCGGCTATTTACTAACCTCTGGTCTCAGCGGCATGCGGCTGAAGGCGGCCGTCAATGGTCCGCGCGCGCAACTGATCACGTCCGAGCGGCAACCTGTGTTCTACTTCTACTTTGATCAGGCAGCCCAAGGGTTGGGAGCAGCAGGAGGCGCCGTAACGTCGCCGAACGAGTTCTCGTTAACCCGGTTCGAGGCCAAGGCCGACAAGCGCGAAGCCGTCGTTGGAAGCGTGGGCCTCGGTGGGGCAAAAGCCGGTTTGCGCGATAAAGACCAACGCGGTTTTTCGGCGAACCAGATTGCGCCAGGCGTTTATAAGATCGTGCCCGACGTGCCGCTTGCGCCGGGTGAATATGGCTTTGTTTCTGGCGTTGTCGGCGCAGGTGCGAACGCTACGTTCCGCGTTTTCGACTTTAGCGTAAATTAATCCCGAATACAGCCATGTCGCTTTTATTCACTTCGGTAATAACCATCGGTGCGACCGTTGCCAGTCCGGCCGATAACGTCACCGATTACTCCATAGCTGCCATCGAATATCTTCCCGGTCCGCTCGAGCAGGTCGGCAAGCTTCAGGCTGGTCTGTTGTGCCTGCCGAAGGGGAAACTTCGGTGGCGCGATGTGGCGCGGCCCAGCGACGACGTCTTGCTGGTGCGGCTGACCACAGTACTGGCCAACAGCGGGCTTGCCGTATCGCCGCGCGCGGACCGGTTGTTTGCCGATCCCGAACCGCAGACGACGTATCGCGTGCGCGTGGTCGTTGAAACGGTGAAGTTGCGGCTGTGCATTGCCGGGCTTGGTATCGGTGAAATGCAACCGAAAGGCGCGGGACAGATTACGGTGCGCTGGGAAACCTATGACAGGGCTGCACGCGCCAAGATCGACAGCGTCACGTTTGACGTTCCGCTGTCGATTGATGGTCGCGACGTTCGCGGGGCAAGCAGCGTTCTTAGCGACGCACTTGTGGAAACGGCGCAGCGCTATGCGGCTGGTCGCACCCGTTAATCAGGCCTGCATCGGCGCTGGCTGATCGATGTCATCGGGCAGCGACGGCAACTCGACGGGCGGGACGCTCGGCTGCGGCTGTTCGATCGGGCCGGTATCGGGCTGGGGATCGGGTGAAGGGACTGTCGCCATTGTCATTCTCCTGTTGATGATGGGGTAACAAGCGTCGGCGCAATACGCTCCCTTGCCCTTCGCGCGGGCGCTGGTATAGGCCGCTGCTTGCCGAACGAACGCAAGCGGGCGTGGCGGAATTGGTAGACGCGCTTGGTTTAGGTCCAAGTATCGCAAGATGTGGGGGTTCGAGTCCCTTCGCCCGCACCATTTTCGCCGCCACACGGACCGATAATGATTTACGGGATTGCGGAACAAGACATGAAAACCGTCGAGACGGAAAATGACGGCCTCAAGCGGGCCTACACGCTGACCATCGCCGCCAAGGATATCGATGCGCGGCTGGACCAGGAAATCAAGCGCATCGCGCCGACGGTGAAGATGCCCGGTTTCCGCCCCGGCAAGGTGCCCGCCAACCTCATCCGCAAGATGCACGGCGAGGCGCTCCACCAGGAGGCGCTGTCGACCGCGGTCCAGCAGAGCGTCCAGAGCCTGCTGACCGAGAAGAAGATCCGCCCGGCGATGCAGCCCGAGGTCGAGCTCGACCAGGCCTATGCCCCCGGCAAGGACGCCGAGATCAAGGTCCGGCTCGAGACATTGCCCGACCTGCCCAAGCCCAAGAT
>JAYTAP010000072.1:0-19578 GCA_043737475.1 Sphingomonas sp. | reverse complement strand
ATTAATGCCGACATCCGCAATGCATTGCGTGAGTAATCCGAGAACACTAGAAAGGTGGCATCGTAAGGCAGGAAGCCGCCATGCAATGCAAGACCGTTACTAATCGCGCTCATACCAAATTCGCGAACGCCGTAGTACACATAGTTCGCATCGGCATCACTGGATGTAACCGATTTACTGCCTTTCCATAGGGTCAGATTCGAGTGCGCAAGATCGGCAGAACCACCAATCAATTCTGGCAGTAATGGTGCGAAGGTTTCTATCGCCATTTGCGATGCTTTACGCGAAGCAACAATCGGGCCTTCGCTTTGCAACTTGGCAATATAGGCATCGGCATCATGGGCAAAAGTGTCCGGCAAAATCCCGTGCGAGCGGCGCGTCAGTTCTGCAGCTTCATTTGGAAATGCATTCGCGTATTTATCAAAAGTACGGTTCCATTGTTCTTCACGCAACAAACCCGTATTGCCTGCGCGCCACCCGGCATAAATTTCTTCGGGAATTTCAAAAGCTGCATAGGGCCAGTTCAATTGTTTGCGGGCGGCTTCGAGTTCGTCCTTGCCCAGCGGCGCGCCATGAGCCGATTCTTTACCAGCCTTATTCGGCGCGCCAAAACCAATGACGGTACGGCAGCAAATCAACGTCGGTCTATCGGTTTCTGCTTGCGCGGTTTTTATTGCTTGAATAATTTCGTCGCTGTCTTGACCATCAACACCACGAATCACTTGCCAACCATAAGCCTCAAAACGTGCGGGCGTATTGTCGGTGAACCAACCATCGGTATTGCCGTCAATCGAGATTTTATTGTCATCCCAAAAACACGTTAATTTACCTAAACCCCACGTACCCGCCAGTGACGCTACTTCGTGCGAAATGCCTTCCATCAAACAACCATCGCCTAAAAAAACCCAGGTGTTGTGATCAACAATCGAAAATTCCGGTCGATTAAAACGCTGCGCCAATAATTTTTCGGCCAGGGCAAAACCTACCGCATTGGCCAGACCTTGGCCAAGCGGACCGGTTGTAGTTTCAATGCCGGGCGTTTCGCCAGCTTCTGGATGCCCGGCTGTTTTTGAATGCAATTGACGGAATTTTTTCAGTTCCTCCATCGGCAAGTCGTAACCGGACAAATGCAACAATGCGTAATGCAACATCGAGCCATGGCCGTTAGACAACACAAAACGGTCACGGTTAAACCATTTCGGGTTATTTGGGTTGTGCGAGTAGAAGTCGTTCCAGAGCACTTCAGCGATATCGGCCATGCCCATCGGCATGCCGGGATGTCCGGACTTTGCCGCTTCGACTGCATCCATCGACAGCGCGCGGATAGCAGAGGCAAGTCGTTCCGGCGTAACGGTCATGGAGTGTCCTTGGGATCGCGATTCGCTGCGCTGGCGGTAGTGCGTTCCTTTGTAGCGGGGGCACGCAGCCGTCAACGGGCCATGAGCGGTTGAAGCATTGCCGTTGCGTGCTATTTATCGCCATATGACCGAAGATAAGATCCCGCAAACCCTCGACCGCATCGAGCGTGCGCTTGCGCGCGTCGAAACCGCAGTCGAGCGCAAGTCTGCGCCTGCCGGTACCGATACGCGCTATCAGGCGCTGCGAACGCGCACGCAAGCAGCACTCGCCAGTCTCGAAACTGTGATCGCGCAAGCCGGAGGGCGTCACTGATGGCACATGTCGAGCTGTCTGTTGGCGGTCGCCAGTACAGCATCGCATGCCGTGACGGCGGGGAAGCTCATCTCCGGACGATAGCCGCTCATGTTGACCGCAAAGCGGCCGAAGCGCGCGCGGCCGTGGGCGACGTCAACGAAGCGCGTCAACTGCTGTTCGCCGCCTTGCTTCTGGCGGACGAAATCGCTGAAAACGCGGCAGGCATAGCGCCGGCGTCAACCGACCCAAGACTAGAGGCGGCGCTGGCGCAACTTGCAAATCGCATCGAAGCCGTTGCCGATACGCTCGAGCGCCCCTAAATAGAGGTCGGCGGGCACTGCCCGGTACGAGTTCGTTGAACATCCCTGAGGCGATTATTCTTCCTAGGGGACTGTCCCTGTTCAGGCCCTGGCCTGCGTATATGGTTTCCACCTGACGTTACTGGCGTCAGAGGATATTCGGAGCAAACGACCATGGTGGTCCCGCCAACTGCTCTCAAGATGTTGCGACGTGCCTTGAAGGACCGACGGTGCGATTTTGCGCGCGGATACGGCGACGCATCGTTCGTCCCGCATGCGGTCTTTGATGATCTGGTCAGCGCGTCCCGCTGTCTCGGGCTTTATTATCCCATGTTTGGCGAGCCCGACCCGTGGCAGCTCGCAGGACACTTCAAGGGCGTAACAGCGCTTCCTGCGCTGATCGACGATGAACCGAAAATGGCATTCAGGCGCTGGTCGCTTGGTGATGCCCTTGTAACAACCACGTGGGGCGGACTGGAGCCGCCTCATAATGCACTCGACGTGTTTCCGGACGTGATCATCGTGCCGCTGGTGGGCTTTGACGCTGCGTTTCAGCGGATCGGGCAAGGCGGTGGTTATTACGATCGCTATCTTGCAGCGCGCCCATCAGCCTGCAGAGTAGGGCTTGCATGGAATATCCAGCGCATTGACACCATCGCGGCACAACCATGGGATGTTGCGCTCGATGCCATTCTAACCGAAACCGATTTCCACATCAGGGATTTGACGCGATGCCAGAACCATTAGATTCGCCAAGCTGGCGCAAGCCTGTCGGCATGTTCCTCATCCTTGCACTGATTTTCGTATGGGGCATATTGGCCATGATCTTTACGCCGACGATTTTGTCGCTGTCATGGCCGCTGCAGGCCCTCTTTTTCGGTGTTTTCGGGACGGTGTGGATCATCCCGCTCAAGCCGTTGCTGCGCTGGATGGAACTCGGCCGCTTCCGCTGACTGGGAGTAACAGGGACAGCGCTGTGGCGCGAGTGACGGGGCTCGAACCCGCGACCTCCGGCGTGACAGGCCGGCGCTCTAACCAACTGAGCTACACCCGCATAGAAGCGTGAGGCGCGGCTGGTAGGCGACCCCCTAGAGACTGTCAAGGCTGTGCCACCGGAACGACAAAATCGTTAAAAAAGTCTTATTTTGACGTCAAATCGGCAGAAATACGGTATTCCGGTTTAACCATTCGCACGGAAGCGGCAATCGGTTGCACGCCTGCATTCCCCTCTACGGCCGCCCGATAATTGACGTCATGCCATGTTGCCGCCGTTAACGAATTATTGGTTACTTCGAGCGCATGGCCATTCCCGTCGAGTTGAACTTCGTTTGGGATTTGCAATGTTTCTGGGTGCGAATTGGTCTGTTATTAATGTGCAGTTGGCGCGTGTCGCGCCGCTGATTGTTGCCTCTGCGACTATTACATTTGCCGAACCCGCCCAAGCAGCTGGCACGGCTGCCGGAACAACGATCAGTAACACCGCCACGGCAACTTACACCGACGCTGGCGGCGCAACCGTCAGTGTGCCGTCCAATCAAGTCAATGTTCGCGTCGATGAATTGCTCAACGTAACCGTTGCAACAGCCGATCCCGGCGACATCGCCGCTCTGCCCGGCGCAACCAGTCAAGCGTTGAGTTTCACTGTTACGAACACGGGCAACGGGACGGAGGCCTTCCGGCTAACTCCCATCAACGCAATCGGGGGCGATGCCTTTGATCCGACGACGACATCGCTGGTGATCGACAATGGCAATGGCGTTTATGATCCTGGCATAGACATCGTTTATGCAGCGGGATCGAACGATCCCATATTGGCGCCCGACACATCGGTCAGGATCTTTGTCCTTTCGACCGTCCCGGCGTCTGCAACGGACGGTCAGCGCGGCCAGACCGATCTGACCGCAACGGCAGTTACAGGCAGCGGGGCGCCCGGTACGTCGTTCGCAGGTCAGGGCCAGGGCGGCGGCGATGCCGTTATCGGCCTAAGCACTGCGTTAGGACGCGACAGAGGCTATTATATTGTCAGCGCTGCCACAGTTGCATTTCTCAAAAGTGCATCGGTGCTCGATCCGTTCGGTGGCACGAAGCCCGTCCCTGGCGCTATTATAACTTACACCCTGGTCGCGACGGTATCGGGTACCGGAACACTGGCCAACCTTGCAGCAAGTGACCCTATGCCCGCCAGCACCACGTATGTGCCCGGCAGCATCACCTCACAATCGGTTGCCATAACCGATCTGACCGATTCCGACGCCGGCGAATTCGCAGCGAACAAAGTTTTGATCCGCTTCGGCACCGTTCCGGGCGGCCAGACGCGAACCGTAACGTTCAAAGTCCGGATCAACTGACCATGACAGAAAGGCTCCCCCCCATGAAACTCCTTTTCGCCTTGCTCGCGCTTTTGGCACCTTTGGCAGCACATGCTGCAAACGATGTCGCACTCACAAGCAGCGTTTTCGTCGAAAAGGCAGTGGCACAAACCGACGGAAAAACGCGACTGGTGCTCGAAGAGCCCAAAGTCGTCGTGCCCGGCGATCGCCTCGTCTTCGTGCTTGCCTACAAGAACCTTGGCGGCAAGCCCGCAACAGATTTTGTCGTCACCAATCCGATGCCAGGCGCCGTGGCCTATCAAGGCACCGGTGATGCTGGCGTAATCGTTTCGATCGACGGCGGTAAAGTCTGGGGCACGCTCGCGGCACTCAAGGTTCGCAAAGCGGATGGCACTGCCCGCGCCGCTTATCCAGAAGACGTGACGCATGTTCGCTGGGCCATGAAAACGCCGATCCCGGTCGGTGCGGCAGGCAAACTCAGTTTTCGCGGCGTCGTCAGATAGCCGCAAACCCGTTTTGGACGCCAACGGGGTGGGCTCGGCGTCCTGCGTTTTAGTAAAGAGAGACCAGACCAATGACCAAGACCTTGAAGCTGCTGGCGGGGGCCAGCTGCATTGCACTATCGACCTTTGGAACCACGGCAGTTTTGGCCGCCGGAGCAGACGCCGGCACCACGATTTCGAATACCGCAACCGTTAGCTATTCTGTCGGCGGCGTCGGGCAGCCAACCGTGGCAAACACGCCAACCGTGTTTACGGTTGACCGAAAAGTCGTCTTCCGTGTCGACGAAACTGCGCCGATCGCAACAACGACAGTTGCGCCGGGGCAGACCGCCGCCGTGACGACTTTTACGGTTACCAACACGTCGAACGCTACGATGGACTTCGGCCTTGCGCTTACCCAACTTGCAGGCGGAACGGCGATCCACGGCGGGACTGACACTTTCGACGTCACGGCTCCGGTAATATACGCGGATACCAACGGCAACGGCACCTATGAACCGGCGATCGACACGACAGTCCTGACATTCCTGGATGAAGTTCTCGAGGATACGTCGCGGACCGTCTTTGTGGTTGCAAATATTCCAGTCGGGCGGGTTTCTGGCGATGTTGCGGGTGTTACCCTCACTGGGCAAGCGCGCATCGGAGGTGTAGCGGGTCAAGGCGCAATCGCAACCGCAACACCAGGCGCGAATACCGCCGGTGTTGATACGGTATTGGCCGACACAGCCTATGATGCACTCAACACGGCTAATGACGGCTTTGGTGTGGCTCGCGACGACTATACGGTTGCTGCTGCCAATCTGGCCGCTGAAAAGACCATCCGCGTGATCGAGGATCCGGTCAACACGATCGCAAGCGGGAACGCGGCCAATGCCAAGTTGATCCCGGGTGCCACCGTGGAATATTGCATCATCGTGTCAAACGGCGCGGGCAGTGCGCTGGCGACCGGTATATCGGTAAGCGATCCGGTCCCCGCTACACTTGGCATCATCGCCAGCAGCTTACGGATCAACGGCACCGCGACGGCCGGTGTCTGCAATGCCAACGGCGTTGCCGGTGGTTCGGTTGCTGGACAGACGGTTTCGTCGGGCGCGCTTAACAACGTCGCTGCGGGTGCAAACGTCACGGTATACTTTCAAGCAACAATTCTCTGATGCGTCATGCGCCTGAAATCGGGGGATTTTCAGGCGACTGTCTGCTCGCGGCGTTCCTGTCCATGACAGGGCAGGAACGCCGTTTGGCAAAACACTGAACCAAATCAGATCGCTTGCCCAACTTGAATCCGTCCAAAAGCTTTCAAATCAATGTCGCATCGCGTTAACCATCTCAAAGCGATAATCGCCATCTGCGCCGCGCTGGTTTCAGCTGCGGTCGTACCGGTTCACGCGCAAATCATTACCAATACGGCAAATCTCCAGTGGCAGGTCGGCGCGACGACGATGACGCGCCAATCAAATCGTGTGGATATTCCGGTCGACATTCCCACGACCGCTGCTTCGCTGGCCACATATCATTTTTCCGGCAAACCGGGCGCTACCTTACTGCCCGTGCCCGAAACACTGTGCCGCGGATCCGGCGGGAATGTTCCGGTAACGCTTGAAGGCGCTTTTGCCGCCACGTCGCGCAACCCCGCCAGCGTCGAACAAACCAAACGCATTCGCGCCGGTGAACCCCTGATCGTCGGCATAACGTCTGGCGCTGATAACATCCGCGCGGACGCAATCGACAGCATGGTCATCACGCTGACCACACCGGCGGGCGACAGTGAAACGCTGACGCTTCGGGAAACCGGAGCCAACACCGGCTTGTTTATTGGCATTGTGAGAACCGCTGCGGTTCCCCCATCACCTGTCGTTGGTGATTGCCAGCTTTCGTTGCGCCCCGGCGATACGCTGACGCTCGCCTCGACGCGTGCACAAGACGGTGCCGTAATCGCCAGCTCGCCGATCGAAGTGCTGATCGATCCGTTCGGCATCGTGTTCGACAGCGGCGACGGCACACCCATTCCCGGTGTCCGTGTGACACTGATCGACGATGCGACGGGCCAACCAGCTGTTGTGTTCGGCGATGATGCCGTGTCGCGCTTTCCCTCGACGGTTTTGACGGGCTCGACTGTGACTGATTCCAGTGGTGCGGCTTACATTTTCCCGCCCGGGGATTATCGGTTTCCGTATGTAAGACCGGGTCGATATCGCGTAATCATCGAACCGCCATCGCCATACACCGCGCCGTCGCTTTCGACACCAGCCGAGCTGGCCACTTTGCTGCGTCCGGATGGGGTGCCCTATACGATAATCGCAGGGTCTTACGGCCTGCCATTCCTTGTCGTTGATCCAGCGCCGGTGCGCGTCGACATTCCCATCGACAGGCCAGGTGCAGCATTACAATTGCGCAAAACGGCGTCCACCGCGGTTGCCGTGCCCGGCGATGCCGTCCAGTATCGGATCGTGATAACGAACGGCGACAACGCGCGCGCAACCGGGGCAATAACGGTGACCGACCGGTTGCCCGATGCAATGCGCCTGAAGCCCGATTCGGTTCGATACGCTGGGTCAAAGATTACCTATTCGGTTAGTATCGATGGTCGCGACCTTACCATTGTTGTTCCGCCGCTCGCCGCAAGCGCATCGGGCGCTCTTACCTATTTGCTCGAAATTCGCCCTGACGCACGGGCTGGCCAGACCATGAACCGCGCGCAGGCTCGCGATTCCAGAGGCACCGTAAGCGCCGTTGCCGATGCAACGGTGCGTATCGCCCGCGACACGCTGACCGATCGCCTGACGATCATCGGGCGAATTACCGACGGCGGCTGCGCTGTCGATCCTGACAAGGCCAATGGCGTCGGCGGCGTTCGCGTCACGCTCGAGGACGGCAGCTATGCGGTCACGGATCCCGACGGGCGCTACCATTTTGAAGGCGTACTTCCGGGCACCCACGTGGTCCAGATGGACCCTTCGACATTGGGGCCAAACCTCGTGCCGTCGGATTGCACTCGAAACGCGCGCAGCGGCGGCAGCCCCATCTCGCGGTTTGTCGAAGGTCAAGGTGGCGCCATTGTCCGCATCGATTTCCGGGCGCATTCGGGGGTCAACGCCGCGCTTGCGCCGGTAAAAGCACTCATCCGTGCCAGGCCAGTCGGCGACCCCATCGCTGCCGGTGCCGAGCGTGACTGGTTTTCAGGACAAGCCCCCGGCATCGCCTGGCTCTTTCCCGAGCCAGAACACAATCCGCGCACCAAAGCCGTCCGCGTCGCCATTAAGCACCGAGCTGACCAGACCGTGACGCTGTTCAGCAACGGCAAGCCGGTCAACGCGCTCGCGCTCGATGGGACGCGCAAGAACGGCGACGGGTCGATTGCCGTTACCGTATGGCGCGCGCTTGATTTAAGCGATCGGAGTACGAGTTTTACGGCGGAGGTGCGCGACGCAAACGGCATCACCGTTGAGCGGCTGAACCGAACGGTGCACTATTCGTCGAGCGCGATAAACGCGACATTGGTTCGAGAGAAGTCGGTGCTAGTGGCTGATGGAATCACCCGTCCAGTCGTCGCAGTGCGGCTGACCAACCGCGACGGCCGCCCCGTCCACCACGGCCTGGTCGGTGATTTCGCCGTTCCGGCCCCCTATTACTCTGCTGTTGAAGCCGACGCGCAAGCCGCACGCCAGCTTTCCGGCCTCGAACGCGCCCGCCCCGTCTGGCGTGTCGATGGGGACGACGGCATTGCCTTTATCGAGCTGGAGCCCACCACGGCCTCGGGCGGATTGACCATCACGCTGCCCTTCCGCGACGGCCAGGTCACGCGAACGCAGCGGATCGAAACCTGGCTCGAGCCGGGCAACCGTCCGTGGACAGTCGTGGGCTTTGCGTCGGGCACGGCAGGGTTCAACACGTTGAAAGGCCGCCTCGAAGGGCTCGGTGCCGACGGCGAACACTGGATGACCGATGCGCGCGTTGCACTTTATGCCAAGGGCCGCATCCGGGGCAAATGGTTGCTGACACTTGCCTATGATAGCGACAAGAACGGCGACGAAAGCCGCTTCGGCGGCGTCATCGATCCGCAATCCTATTACACGATTTATGCGGATCGCAGCGAGCGCCGGTATGACGCAGCCTCCGTCCGTAAACTTTATGTTCGGCTTGAGCGCCCGCAATTCTATGCCCTATTCGGCGATTTCGAAACCGGCATGATCGAGCCGCAACTTACGCGCTATGTGCGCAGCTTCAACGGCATGAAAGCGCAATACCGCAGCGAACAAGTGTCGGCGACCGCATTTGCCGCCGATACGCCCTACCGACATCGCCGCGAGGAAATTCAGGGCAATGGGCTCAGTGGCCCCTATCAACTCGCCGCGCGCGACATCCTGCCGAACAGCGAACGCATAACGATCGAAGTGCGGGATCGGCTGCGCTCGGACCGCACTGTCGAAACGAAAGCGCTTACCCGCCATATCGATTACAACATCGATTATGTCTCGGGCACGTTGCGATTCCGCGAACCAGTGCTCAGCCGGTCATCGCTGCTCGACCCACAAATCATAATCGCGGATTACGAAGTCGACGGTGTTGCCCAACGCGTGAGGAATGTTGGCGGGCGCGCGACGTGGACCAACAAGGCGAAGACACTGACCGTCGGCACCAGCGTAATTCATGACGAAACCGACACGACCAAAACGAATGTCGGCGGCATTGACGTGAAATTCCAGCCCGATGCCGCTAACGAAGTCCGTGCCGAATTTGCCATCAGCGACAAATCCGGCCGCGGTGGCACGACGCCTGTCGATGCCGGCACGGCTGCGGCCTACCTCGTCGAAGCCGAGCATCATGGCAAAGGCGTCGATCTCCTTGCCTATATCCGCCAGCAACAAGCAGGCTTTGGCGTGGGACAAACCAACGCGTCGGAAACGGGCACCCAGAAATTCGGGTTCGACGGTCGCGTCCGCTTTGGTGACAACCTGTCGCTCGTCGGGAGCGCATGGCAGGAGCGGTATCTCGGCGGGCTTGCCAAGCGGCAGGCCGGTCAGGCCCGTGTTGAATATCGCACAAAGGCAATCGACGTGCGCGCGGGGATCACGATTGCGAACGATCGTCTGAATGACGGGCGCGAGGCAAATTCAACCATCGCCCAGCTTGGCGCCACCAAGCGGTTCTTGAACAACCGGCTCGAACTCGACGCACAAACTGAATTTGCGCTGGGTGGCAAGGATGCCAGCATCGACGTACCCGCGCGGCACAAGGCCACTGCTCGCTTTGCCGTCACACGCGATATCGCCATTGTCGGCGCGTATGAGATTGCCAAGGGCGAAACCATCGACGCGCGCGCTGTTCGCGTGGGCGTGGACGTTAAGCCCTGGGACGGGGCACGGATCGTTTCGAGTCTAAACCAGCAAAGCATCGCCGAATACGGTCCGCGCAGTTTTGCTGCCTACGGCCTGTCGCAATCACTGCCACTCGGCAAGAACTGGAGCGTCGATTTCACCGTCGATGGCAACAAGACGCTGAACGGGATCGACGCGACGCGTGTGCTAAACCCCGAACAACCGGTCGCATCGGGCGGGTTCATCGGCACCGACGGCGCGCTGACCGAAGATTTCACGGCGGTGACGGCAGGCGCGACGTATCGCGGCGATCGCTGGAGCCTCGCCAGTCGCTTTGAATTCCGCGCCAGCGATAGAAGTGACCGTTATGGCATGACCATTTCGGGTTTGCGGCAACTGGGCGAAGGTCGCGCGTTCGGGGGCCAGTTCAGCTGGTTCCGCGCCAATGGTAATGCCGCGCCCACAACGCAATCGACATCGCTGGCGCTCAGCTGGGCACATCGTCCCGATGACAGCCGCTGGTCATGGCTCGAAAAGCTCGAGCTGCGCAGTGACAGCGTCAACGCCGCGGTGGCCGGGCTGCCGGGTCCAATCGGGGGCGCGCCGTTGCTGATCAGTGGGAATGCCAGTTCGAAGCGAGTCATCAACAGCCTGAGTGTCAATTGGTCCCCTGTAACCAAATCGGATGGTCGCTACTTGGGACGCAGCGAAGTCTCGCTGTTTTGGGGTTCACGATACGTCGCGGATCGAATCGATCAGGACGATCTCAAGGGATGGTCGAACGTGGTCGGCGCCGACATTCGGTTCGATCTTTCCGAAACGGTTGATGTGGGTGTTGCCGGCACTGTTCGCCAAAGCAACGGCGGCAAAGCGATCAGTTATTCGGGCGGCCCTTCGATTAGCTTGTCACCGTTCGATAACAGCTACATCACGCTCGGCTACAATGTTGTTGGTTATAATGACCGCGATTACAGCGATGCACGCTATACCCGGAGCGGGCCTTACGTGACTCTACGGCTGAAATTCGACCAGAATTCGCTTAGCGCACTGGGGATCGGCCGCCGGTAATTGAACGGCATTAATGGAAATCGCGGGATTTCGGCAATATCCGGGCATCGCGTGGATGCTGGTGCCGGTGATATTGCGGGTGCAGAAATTCGTCGGCGCGCGACAACAGCGGATTGGCATCATGCGTTTCGGACAAGCGTGAAAGGTCCGCCGTGCGGTCATGAATGCGCGATGCCATCAAGTGAATGACGCCTTCGGGGCTGCGCTGCACTTCGCCTTCGACCAGCATCAGGCGTGATGCCATGACTTCGCGACGGAATGTTTCGAACAGGCGCGCCCAGATGACGATGTTGGTCACGCCGGTTTCATCCTCGATCGTCACAAAAATCGCGTTCCCATTGCCGGGGCGCTGGCGGACAAGCACGATCCCCGCTGTCTTGACGCGCGCACCGCTTTTTGCCGCTGATGTCGCCGCGCAGCTCGAGATGCCTTCTGCGGTAAATGCGGCGCGCAAGAAGGCGACCGGATGACCCTTCAACGACAAGCGTGTTGTCTGGTAATCGGCTACGACATGCTCGTCCGTGCGCATGACCGGCAAGCTGACCGCAGGCTCCGCCCCCAGTTCACGTGCATCGGCCGCCGCAAACAACGGCAGAATATCGGTCGGCGTGCGACGGACATCCCATAGCGCACCACGGCGGTCGAGATCGATGGAGCGAAACGCATCGGCATCGGCCAGCAAGCGCAGCGCTGCTGACGGAAGCCCCGCCTTGCGCGCCAAGGTTTCCACATTGTCGAACGGGCGATTGGCCACGATCAATTCGGCCCAGGCTTCGCGAAAGCCGTCAATCTGCCGCAAACCAAGACGCAGCGCGCCGCTTTCAAGGCTGCTGTCCCAATCGCTATGGTTTACATCGATCGCATGCACATCAACGTCGTGCTCGCGCGCATCGCGGACAATTTGTGCCGGTGCATAGAACCCCATTGGTTGTGAATTGAGCAGCGCGCAGGCGAAAACCGCGGGCTGATGACATTTTATCCATGACGACACATAAACCAGCCGCGCAAACGACAGCGCATGGCTTTCGGGAAAACCGTAGGAGCCAAATCCTTGAATCTGCTGATAGCAGCGCTCGGCAAAATCGCTTTGATACCCGCGCGCAACCATACCGCCGACGAGCTTTTCCCTGAATTTGTCCATGCCGCCGACATGGCGAAATGTCGCCATCGAACGGCGCAACTGGTTCGCTTCGGAGGGCGTAAAATCGGCCGCGACAATCGCAAGCTTCATGGCCTGTTCCTGAAACAGCGGGACGCCGTATGTCTCACCAAGCAGCGTGCGCAGTTCGTCAGGATCATGCGGCGGCGCAGGCGATGGATATTCAACCGGCTCGATTCCGGCGCGCCGGCGCAGATAGGGGTGCACCATATCGCCCTGGATCGGACCCGGCCGGACGATGGCAACCTGCACGGTCAGGTCGTAAAGCTTGCGCGGCTTCAGGCGCGGCAGCATGTTGATTTGCGCACGGCTTTCGACCTGAAAAACGCCGATGCTGTCACCTTTGCACAGCATGTCGTACACAGCGGGATCATTGGCATCGAGATCGACTTCGAGCGTATGATCGCCAAGCCCGTGCAGCCGCATCAGATCGAAACTCTTCCGGATGCAGGTGAGCATGCCGAGCGCCAGGACATCGACTTTCATCAGGCCGAGCGCGTCGATGTCGTCCTTGTCCCATTCGATGAACGTGCGGTCCGCCATGGCCGCATTATGGATCGGCACGGTCTCGTCAAGCCGGTCATGCGTGAGCACGAACCCGCCGACATGCTGACCCAGATGACGGGGAAACCCGAGCAATTTGCCGACCAGCATGGCCAGCCGGGCAATATCGGGATTGGCCAGATCGAAGCCCGATTCGGTGATCCGCTTTTCATCCATCGTGCTGGCATAGCTGCCCCATACGGTCGAGCTCAGCCGGTTGGTAACGTCCTCGCTCAGCCCCAGCACTTTGCCGACTTCGCGCACGGCGCCGCGTGGACGGTAGTGCGCGACCGTCGCGACGATCCCGGCGCGGTGGCGGCCATAGCGACGATAGACGTATTGCATCACTTCCTCGCGCCGCTCATGTTCGAAATCGACGTCGATATCGGGCGGCTCGTTGCGGTCGGCGGACACAAAGCGCGAAAACAGGAGATTATGCTCGACCGGATCGACTGACGTAATCCCGAGTAGAAAGCAGACCACTGAATTGGCGGCCGAACCGCGCCCCTGACACAGGATCGGCGGGTCCTGCGCGCGGGCAAATGCAACCAGATCGTGGACCGTCAGAAAGTAGAACGCATAATTCTGCGCTGCGATCAGCGTGAATTCCTCGCGGAGCAGTTTGCGCAGTTTTTCGGGCAGACGCTGGCTGTGATAGCGCGTCCGTGCCGCGCGCATCGTCATCCGGATCAGCCAGCCCATCGGCGTCCATCCCGGCGGCACGGGCTCGTGCGGATATTCATAACGCAGATCGTCGAGTTTGAACGTGATCCGCGCGAGCATGTCCTGCGTTGCCGCAATCGCGTCAGGCGCATCGGCAAACAGCCGCGCCATTTCGGATGCGGATTTCAGGTGACGCTCGCCATTGGCGGCAAGGCGGCGGCCCGCGCCATGCAGCGTCGTCTTTTCGCGAATGCAGGTCATGACGTCCTGCAACGGACGGTCTTCGGGCGTGGCGTAAAGCGGGGCGTTGAGTGCGATGAGGGGAACACCAGTTCTAGCGGAGAGTGCCTTGAGCATCGCAAGTCGTCGCTTGTCGCGACCCGCGCGGTGCATTGTTGCGCCAATCCAGACGCAGCTGGGAAAACGTCGGCCAAGCGACACAACTGCCCCTTCTCCGCCTCTCCGCGCCTCCGCATAAATCGGGATGGGTTCACGCGGAGGCGCGGACAGACGCTGAGGAAGAATGATGAAAACCATCCCCGCCCCCCATTCGAGCAGATCATCGAACCGCAGCTCGCACGCGCCCTTTTTCGCGCGCAGATTGCCGATCGTCAGCAACCGGCACAACCGCCCCCACGCCCGCCGGTCGGTCGGATAGGCAATGATGTCGGGCGTATCATCGGCAAAGACCAGTCGGCTGCCCACGACAAGTTTGAAATCGACCGGCGCGCCTGCCGCCTCGACGGCATCGCGCAACGCGACATGCGCGCGCACCACCCCGGCGACGGTATTACGGTCGGCAATCCCGATACCATTGTGCCCCAGCGCCAGCGCCGTGGCGACCATCTCATGCGCGTGCGACGCACCTTCGAGAAACGAAAAATTCGTCGCAGCGGCAAGTTCGGCAAAATTCACGCAAATAATCCGTGAAGATACCAGTCGGGATGCGCCTTTTCCGCCCCGTAAAGCCCGTGGCGAAACAGCCAGTAACGCCGCCCGCGGACATCCTCGACCCGGTAATAATCACGCGTCAGCCCGCCATTGTCGCGCCGTGTCCACCATTCGGCAGCAATCCGCTCGGGTCCTTCGTGCCGCGTAACTTCGTGCATCTTGCGCCGCCATTTGAAGCGGCGGGGCGGCCCGTCGGGCACTTCGGCAACGACTTCGATGCGGTGCGGCGGGTCGAACAGATGGATCGGGCGCAGCGGCGGCTCGCCGGGTTCGGGGGGGCGCCAACTCGCGCGCTTTCCCGTTTCGACGGCAGGCAATTCAAGCACGGCCTGTTCGGGAATATGCGTATCGACGGCGGAAAACCGGCGTATCCGGTTGCGGCCCAGCCGCGCGCCCAGCCGGTCGATCAGGGCGTCCAGCTCCTGATTGGCACCCTGTCCGCCATCAAGCCGCAATTGTTCGGGCGCCAGCGGCTCGACGACATGCACCGCCAGCCGGATCATGTCATAGCCGAAGCCCGGATCAAGCGGATCGGCCAGCGCATCGATCCGTTCGCGGAACAACCGGTCGAGCAAAACCGGATCGCGCGTCGCCTGCCCGGTTTCGACATTCAGCCGCGCAACATGGCCGTCGCTGCGAAACAGCGCTGCCGAAAAGCGCCGCCCGCCAACGCTATTTTCGGAGAGTGTAACAGCAATTTTTTCGGCCAGGTCGGTGATCGTGGAGAGCGCATCATCGGTGCGGGCAATCGGTTCGGCAAAGCGTGTCTCGCTTTCGACCTCGGTGGGCATACGTCGGGGCGTGATGCGAATGTCTTCCTCGCCCAGCAGCCGCGCAAGCAGCACTGGCAAAGCCTCGCCAAAGCGCGCAGCAAGCGGGGCGCGCGGGAGGGCCGCAACATCACCGATCGTTTTCAGACCGGCCCGGGCCAGGGCCACATGATTGTCGGGCGCAAGACGCAGCGCGCTTACCGGCAGCAGGCGGACGTCCTCTCCACCATATCGCGCCAGTGCAAGGGCGGCATCGGGTGTCGTTGCCAGCGCCAGCTGTGCCGTCAGCCCGAGGCGCGTGAGCCGGATCTCGAGATCATGGCGGGTCTGATCGTTGGAAAGCGGACACCCGGTAATGTCGAGGATCAGACCGTGCGGCGGATCGACCGCAACCATCGGCGTATAGCGGTCACAGCCATCGGCGAGCCAATCGAGCAGCATCGCATCTGCCCGCGCATCGGAATCGAACACCTGCAGATCGGGCACTTGCGCCCGGGCATCGGCCAGCGCGAGGCCGGTCGTCAGCCCCAGCGCGCGCGCTGCATGATCCACGGCAGCCAGCAGCATGCTGCCGCGCACTTTCTCGACAAGGACAAAGGGCGCATCAGGCAGCGCGCCTTCGGATGACAGAGCGCGCCTGATCCGTTCCGAAGACAGCATCGGCAGGAACACGGCCAGATAGCGGCGCGAAAATTGGCCCGAAACTTTTTGTGTCACGGTTCCACTCCAGATGGGCTTCAAACCCGGGGATGCCGCTGCGATGGCGCAGCAGGACGATATCGAAAGCCGCATTGCCAGGCGCGTTCGCGGCAAGCGGTGATGACGGTGCCGAAGCCACTTGCCACCGTGTTTGCGCGGCACTGGGCATTGGCTCTGCGTCGACTCGAAGCATCAGCGTCAACACGCCGGACACTGCCGCTGCCATCGACAATCGTCGCGATGCAGTCAGATCGAGCAGTAGTGCCTTGCCGTAGGGTTCGATGATGACCGCACCGACGTCGCCACACTTCACGATATCCGCGCCAGCCCGCAGCACGGCACGCGTATCGGGGGCATCGACCAGAAAAAGATCGTCGGGATCGAACCCAAGCTCGACAAGACCGGCTGCATAAAGATGCCCAACGCGAGCCGCACATTGCTTCTCGCGGATCCAGACTACGGGCCTGCCACGCGATACACCGCGCATGGCCAGAGCAACCGCAAAAACCGCCGCTGCACTACTATCTTCAGCGGCAGCCGCGTAAAATTCATGCAGCGCACCACGCGCCAGACCACCACCAAGACGCGCGTCGATCGCTCCTGCGCCGAATGTCACCACAGGCAATGGCGCGCGCGCCGGAGCCGCTGGCAGCATGGCAATTGCAGACTTCAAGGCAAGCGAACGAATCATTTTGTTCCTACTTTGTTCTAAATAGGAACATGGATTGAAAAAGGTCAAGCGCGGACCGGCCACGCTTCAATCTGTCCGAAAAGAAGACATCTTTTGACTAGCGAACGCGAACCCGCGTTGCCCATGGTTCGAGTGTTCCTAACGGCGAGGTTTGCGCTGTTCCCGATAAATTGACGACAACCGAAACCACGTTACGTCCGCGTGTCCGCGTAAACGCAACGACATTCGGGCTGCCGGTTTTCTGAAACGCGAGATCGCCACCCGCTGTCCCGTTCCACAGCGCCGGATTGCGCGTTTTCAGCGTCAGCAGACGGGTATAAAGCGGAGTCCGCTTATAGCCCTTCCAGTCAATCGCATCTTTTTCGAAAAACGCGATGCGCTTGTCGAGCGTGCCTTCTTGGCCACCGTAGACAAGCGGAATACCCGGCAACGTCGCCGCCAGTGTCGCAAAGGCTTCGAACCCGGCACCATATTTTTCGCCGTCATGGCCGTGCCACGAGTTGATATCGTGGTTGCTGGTAAAATTCATCCGCCACGCATCGGGTGCAAACGCCGGGTCGGGCTTTTCATAAAAGGCACGCAGATCGTCGGCCGTCTTTTTGCCTTGTGCGATATCGGCAAGCAGTTCCTGCAACTTCCAGTGATAGGTCGCATCGAATGCACGTGCGTGAAGCCCGGGCTCAGCCGCCTCGGCCAACATAAAGACAGGCTTTATTGCATCCAGTTCGGTTCGTGTACGCGCCCAGAACGGTTCGGGCATCAGCATCGCGACATCACAGCGAAAACCATCGATGCCCGTTTCACGTACCCAGAATTTCATGGCGTCGATCATCGCAGGCCACAGCGCTGGCTGCTTGTAATCAAGTCCGACGACATCGGTCCAGTATTCGATCATCCCGCCGCTCTCAAAATTATAGCTGACGATCTCGCCTGCCGCATTGCGCTTGTACCATTCCGGATGCTGTGTGATCCACGGATGATCCCATGCGGTGTGATTGGCGACCCAATCGAGGATGACTTTCATGCCCATCCCTTGCGCCATGCGGACCATCTGCTTGAAATCGTCCATGGTCCCGAATTCGGGATTGATCGCGGTATAGTCGCGGATCGAATAATAGCTGCCGAGCGTGCCTTTGCGGTTTTTCGCACCAATCGGCTGGATCGGCATCAGCCACAGGATCTTGACACCCATTTTCTTCAGACGCGGGAGCTGCTTTGCAAAGGCGGCTATGGTGCCCTCGGGCGTAAACTGCCGGATATTTACTTCATAAATGTTCGCATTCTTCGCCCATGCGACATGCGGGCGGCTGACCGGCTGTGCATAGGCAGGCAGCGCAAAGAACAGCATGAACAATGCACTAAGGAATCGAACCATCATAAACCTTTCAATCGGAGCAACGCATCGTCATGCGATGGAAAATTCTGTGCACATCCGCCCACGAACGCATCGATCTTGACCATATCGGCCAGCGCCAGTCCCGCTTCGGGTGACTGCATCTTGGCGTCGTCGGGATAAGTGCCATAGCCACCGAGCAAGCAATGCCACGACAACGCAGGATAATATTTGGCAATATCCTGCTCGGCAATTTCGGATTTCAGATCACTGCCCTTAAACCAGCATGACATAATCGCTTTAAGCGAATTCGATAGGCTCTGGTTCGCAGCATTCGCACGCCAATATTCGGTATCGGTACGCCCGTTCATCCGATAATGCGCAACGATATAATCGCGGATGCCCTCGTACCGCGCAGCGATAGTTGCATTGAACGCCTGGGCGCCGCGGTCCGAAAAGTCGCCTGCTTCGAATGCGTCCATGAACCCTTCGACCGTTGCTTGCACAATATGCAGCGCGGTTGCTTCCAAAGGCTCGATAAAGCCCTGCGCAAGGCCAATTGCGAGACAGTTTTTCACCCAGCTGCGCCGCACTTGCCCGACATTCATCTTCAGATGGCGAGTGGGCGTATCGACGTCGAGCATCCCGAGATGCGTGCGCAGTTCGGTCTCGGCATCGTCAGCGGATTTAAAAGCCGAAGAATAGACATATCCGTTGCCCATGCGGTTGGTCAGCGGGATTTTCCATGCCCAGCCTGCGCCAAGCGCCGTCGCTTGTGTCTCGGATGCGATGGCGCCGGGCTCACTGGGCGTCGGCATGGCAATTGCGCTGTCGTTAAACAGATTGCTTGCAAACGGCAGGAATGGTTCGTTCAGCGCGGCCTGAAGGATCGTCGAGCGAAAACCGCTGGCATCGATAAAAAAGTCGCCTTCGATCCATTCGTCGTCGTCGGTATGCAAGGCTGCAACTTGACCGCGATCATCAAGTTTCACCTCGCAAACGGTGCGCGCCAAATGCGTCACACCCAGCGCCTTTCCCGCGTGATTACGAAGAAAGACGCCCACCAGCGTTGCATCGAAATGATAGCCGTAGCCGATCTCAAATGGAAAGTTGCCAGGTGGGATCGGTGCCCGTCGTCCAGCCGCCAATTGTGCCGAGATGAAGAAGCGATCGGGATGTGCCCAGACATCGCGCCCTGTGCGGCGGGCGCGCGTGTGGAAGTAGAAATGGTTGGCTGTGTGGCTGTCGAGATTGGTTTGAAACGGGTGGAAATAGCCCTCGAAGCCGGGCCGCGCCGACCAGCCGTGAAAACTAATCCCGTTCTTGTAGGTCGCATTGCAAGCTGGCATCCAGTCTGATTCTGCAATGCCAAGTGTGTCGAACATAGCCTTCAGCTGCGGCGTCGACCCCTCGCCCACCCCGATAATGCCGATGTCGGGGGATTCGATAACCGTGACGCTAACGCCGCGTTCGCGCCAGCGGTGAGCAATCAGATTGGCCGCCATCCAACCCGCCGTCCCGCCGCCCAATATGACAATGCGCGGCGGCGATTGGCGCTTCACGCGATCTGTTCGGCGATCAACGCCCCAAAAGGCGGCAGC